>CAYUDF010000094.1:0-8250 GCA_964443465.1 uncultured bacterium | reverse complement strand
GGGCTGAACTTGGCTGCCTTTTTCCGACATCTCGAATGTCCGTGAATGGTATCGATTCCAAATTCTGAGTAAAAATTCACGTTTAGCGTCCTACCCGGGGAGCCAGTCTTTTTTCTGCGGAATTTTTACTCTGTTTGGGCAGGCTAAGGGGCCTGCTTTTTTTGTGCGTATAAGTTGTTCAAATCAAATGGTTAGCGGTGGTGAGAAGCCTAGTGCGGCAACATCTCAGATTTCTCGGTTAACAGGAATACCAAAATCGACCTCCATATTGATCTCATTGTCTCAGAAACTGGGTGATATGCTGTATTCGGTTAACAGGCGGAAAATGCAGCCTATCTGATATCACTGACAGTCAAATTCAAGTTCGACGACTTAAATTCAGAGCGCGAAAGCGCCTCACTTAAGGTTGTGACTTCGAAGTGCAACGGTCGATTGAGAAACGGAGAGGAAGTGTGATGACATGAAGAGAGCACAGACAAAGGCATTCGGTGCACTAATGTTCGTGGCGATCCTCGGGATCTTCAGCTTCGGCGTCCAAAAGGTGCATGCCCACTGCGACTCACTGGATGGGCCGGTACTTATCGAGGCGAGTGCGGCGCTTGCCAATGGTGACGTGACGCCGCTTCTCAAGTGGGTACCTGCAGATAACGAGGAGGAAATCAGAACGGTGTTCAAACAAGCTGTTATCGTCAGGAAGAATGGCGAAGAAGCAAGGGAAGTCGCAGACCGATTCTTCTTCGAGACACTCGTGCGAATACATCGTGCAGGCGAGGGGGCCTCCTACACGGGGCTGAAAGCTGCTGGAACAACTATTCCGGCGGTTGTGGCCGCCGACAAAGCACTCGATACTGGCTCCGTTGACGCACTTTCGGAAAAGATAGGAAACGCAGTACGCGATGGGATACGGAATCGTTTTACGGAGGTGACGGAGAAGAAGAAGAATGCAAACATTAGTATTGAAGGCGGCCGAGAGTATGTTGCGGCATATGTCGAGTACGTTCATTTCATTGAAGGTATTCACAACATGGTTGCGAAGGGAGCAGAACATGCCCACGGCGGGGAACACGAGGACCACTGAGATCGTCGAAAAAGCTTCCACCTGACAAAGCCGCTTGGCACGGCCCTAGTGGGGCGGTGTCTTTACAGGCCGAAGTGCTAGCCGGGGCGGCGTTCAGCATTCGATCCTGACAAGGAGAATCCCATGGATTTCCAGGAGCTCATCCGCGCGCGCTACAGCTGCCGGGCCTACCGGAGCGACCCCGTCGCCGAGGACCAGTTGGCGCAGGTTCTCGAGGCGGCGCGGCTGGCTCCCACGGCTGATAACCGGCAACCGTTCCGTCTGGTGGTGATCCGCACGGCCGGTCGCGAGCAGGAGCTGCAGCGCGTGTACGGCAAGAACTGGTTCGTGCAGGCACCGCTTGTAATCGCCGCTTGCGGCGTACCGGCCGAGAACTGGGTGCGTAAGCAGGACGGCAAGAACTACAACGACGTGGACGTGGCCATCGTCATGGATCATCTGATCCTGGCTGCGGCCGACTTGGGGCTGGGGACCTGCTGGATCGCGGCCTTCGATCCGGCCGCCGCGCGAGAGCTGCTTGAGCTGCCGGAGGGTGTCGAGCCGGTGGCGTTCACGCCGCTGGGTCACCCGGCGGACTGGCCGAGGCAGAAGACGCGTAAGAAATCGGACGAGCTGATACGATACGAAAGGTACTGACAGGCCTACCTGGAATCTGGCCGCGTCGCGATCTCGTGCTCGCGGGGGCGGTTTGGTTAACAGGCGGGCGGTTCGGCTGGGAACAGATGGTACGGTTCGAATATGCACTGTTTCCCGTCAGCGGTAGTGAGACATTTTCAAGCCTGATATCCTTAGTAAAAATTCACGTTTAGCGTCCTACCCGGGGAGCCGGAAATCCGGGTTTAGTAAAAGCAGTTGGATTTTGGCAGGTTGAAGGACCTGCCTTTTTTTGGGTTTATAACCGCATGGAATTAAATGGTTAGCGGAGACGGAGCTTTGTGTTGTTGATTTTCTGAGAAACCCTCCATTAACACACTCCTGCCAAACGATATCGAAATCGGTCTCTGAGTCTGCAATTTACTACTTTTTTGGGCGTAATATTTAACACATAATTTCGGCCTTTTGGTGTCTACGAAACTGGGGCAAGTCAATACACCGTTCTTCCAACAACTTCCTGACAGATTATTGAAAACTCCTGCCCACTTCCCGGTCAATCTATAGTAAAATGGTATGGTATCAATCACTACGCTGAATAAAACCTGGGATACCCCGGATAGCTTTACCAGGAGTTTGTAATGAGACCTTTCAGCCGTCGAAGCCATGAGCCAATGCTTTCTCTTATCCTCGTCCTGGTCCTGCTGTCTGCGAGTGCCGTCACCGCGAACGCGTTGACAGATGAAGAACGACTCGCCCTGCGGCGGCAAGCACGCCAGGATTTTCTGGCGAGCGGGCACCACACCGACTCTGTCGTCGTGGACGGGACCCCGCGCTTGGCTGATGGCGCCGTTGAAGAGCTTGCGGGCCTCGGTTCCGACGGCCAGGGAGCCGAACCAGCGGGTTACTCTCACCGTCGGTTCGACCCTGAAACTGAAGGAATGTCGAAGAGCCTGACTACGCAGATCGGCGAGGCCGGCATGCGTCCTCCCCTGGGCGGCGACGACGTTATTATCGCCTCAGGAGCCCAGTACGACTCATCTCCACTGATCTGCATAGCCAGCGACGGGACACATTTCGTGGCCATCACAGCATTAGGCCAAGTCGAGATATGGAAATCGACCGACTTTGGTGAGACCTGGTCCCTGTGGAGCACGGTGGCCGACCCGAGCTCCAGCATTCCTTGGTTGGGCGACATGGAACTGGCTGAAGGCGATGCTGATCGGTTATTTCTGGCTTGGGTTCAATCCGGTTCCGGCCGTGACCTACAGATTGCCTACGCTGACCCCGGTGCCGCTGTGCCGGTGTGGACTGTCGTCACAGCACTCTCGGATCCCGGAGTCTTGTTCAGTAATGGGCAGCGCCTCGATATCCATACAGATGTGGCCGTCTTCTCCGATTATTTTGTCTATGTAACGGTCCTCGGGGACGACGGGGACGGTGATGATATCTGGTTTACGCGTTCGGTGAACATGGGTAATTCCTATGAATCGGGCTACAAGATCGCGGACTCAGCCACCAGCACCTACACGGAGTTTGACGTACCCGTTCTGAGCGCAGGAAATGGTTCCTTCGTACACGCGAGTTATTTGGCCCGGGGGGCCGGGGGGGTCAATAGGGACCTCCTGCACCGCCGAGCAGGCGATTGGGGCAACAGCGGAATGGCATCCTGGGAAGCGGAACAAGTCGTCAATCTTGAGGCCGGAGGTCCCTACAGCGTCCCGGTGGCCATGACGGCCTCCTTTACAGAGGGGCTGGTCGTCGTGACCTCGATCCAGTTTGGCGGAATAGTAAAGAACCTGGTCTATTATTCCACCGACAACGGCGCGACCTGGCCCGCGGCGAACGAGGTTACGACCGGACTTACTATCGGTTCCACTCAACCCCTGATCTTGCCATCAGGCGAGATCGTGTTGGGAAGTGCCGAAAACGAGAGTCCCTATCTCGAGAACTCCATGGTACTGGCCCGGTCCACCACTGCGGATCCTTCCACGTGGACTCCTCCGGAGGCGCTTTCCATCTCATCATATTCATTTGCCGACCAGAAGAGATTTGACGGAATCGCCGCGGACCCTCTGCACGGGCATCGGGTCGCCGCGGTCTGGGTCATTGGTCTGGACGGGAATAAAACGTTGCGCTTCGATGCGGAGTGGCGTCGCGACGCTGGATTCGGAAACACCGAGGTCGGGTTTCCGATATCGGTAGCTGGTGGAGGTCAGTCACCGCCCGCGATCGCGGAGATCGACGGCGACCCGTTCAAAGAGATCGTATTCGGTACTTCGACCGGAGACATCCACGTGCTCAACCATGACGGAACCCCCGTCCCCGGCTGGCCCGTCAACATCGGATCGATACCGTTGGACGCCCCGGTTGCGATCGGCCGTATTGCATATGACGGGTACCGGAAGATCGTCGCGGGCAACGGTTCGGGACAGGTGTTTGCCTTTCATTCGGACGGTACAATGATGGCGGGCTTCCCTGTGCAGATGAACCAAGCAACCGATGTATTCGTGTCCATCGGCCCGCTCGGCACTTCGAATGCCAGGGTTATCGTCGCCGCGTGTGGTATGGAACTGCGGGCCATCGGACCGGATGGCGGGACGGTCAACGATCCGGTTTGGGGGACTTTCACGACGCCGATGACACGCCCGGCGGCCATCGGAGACGTGGATAATGACGGCGACGTCGAAGTCGTCACGCTGAATGATGAATACCTCCACATCCTTGCGATGGGCATGCAAGGCAACGAGGTGTTCCGCTACTTTCCGGGGGTCTCGTTTTCCGACGCCCCGACCCTGGCCGATTTCGACGGTGACGGTGACCTCGAGATCGCCGCGCCGACAACGGACGGGAGAATGTACCTGATGCACCATGACGGAACCGACGTCGCGGGCTGGCCATTCACCGTGGCTTCCGGACAAGCTCTGACCTCGGCCGCGATCGCCGACATAATCGGAAACGACGTCCTCGAGATGTCCTTTGCTGAACGAGACGGATCCGGATTGCTTCACCAGGTTCTATTCAACGGCGTGGAGCACATGTTCTTCCCTCAGTCGTTCGGTACCGATTTGCTCTACATGCCGCCGATCGTGGAGAAAAGCAGCGTCGGCGCCACCCACATCACCCTCATGACGCCGGGTGGCATCGGCCACAACTGGTCCAATCTCGGGGTCATACCCGACGGATGGCCAAGAAACCTGTCCGGCGCGGTGGAAGAAACTCCCGCAGGGGGCGACATAGACAACGATGGGCGCACGGAAATCGTGATCCTGGGCGTCGACTTCATCACGGTGCTGGATATCGGGGAGCCGCCGTTCAGCCACCTCAATGCCCGCTGGCCCATGTACGGCTTCGACGCCGAGCGGACGGGGTGTTTCGAATGTTTCGGGGACGCACCATCCGCGGTTGAGGACACGCCGCCGCCCTTGCGGTCGCCTCTTGCTCTCGAGGTGTACCCGAACCCCTTCAATCCGCTGACGACGATCAATTACGAGGTGAAGGGATCGGGGCCCGTCACGCTCGAAGTGTTTGACATTCGCGGGCGACTCATGGACGTGATCCTTCGAGGCGTCGTCCAGTCCGAAGGTCCGCACACCCTTCGCTACGAACCGGATCTCGCCAGCGGTGTGTATTTTCTGAGACTGGAGTCCGGTGGCGAGATTGCGACTCGGAAGATCGGGTTATTGAAATAGATCGGGTTGCGGTTGGCCGGAGTCCTATTCCAGGACTTCGGCCACCTGTGCCTATTCAAAACCCAATAAGCATCATGTGGTGCACTCGGACCCACCAATCACGCTCTCCCGCTTATCATAATTCGGTTATTGTCGGCCATTCTAGATTTCACTGCATCTCCGCCAACAAGTTCCCAACCCCGTCCCGCCTGGGGAGCCGGAAATTCGGGTTAGAAAAAGCTGTTGGAATTTAGCAGGTTAAAGGGCCTGATTTTTTTTGGGTCTATAACCGCATGGAATTAAATGGTTAGCGGAGGCCGGTCATTTGAGGGGTGAAATTCTAATTACCTCGCCCTTAACACACACCTTCCAAACGACCTCGGAATCAGTCTCTGTGTCTGTAATCCTCTGTTTTTTGGGGCGTTTTACTTAACAACCGATGGGGAAGATTGGACTCTAAACTGTTAGTCGATGTGGATCAAGAAATGGGGTTCAGAGCCGCAGTGGCGGCGGTGGTCATTGCGTCTGTGTCTTTCGGGCCGGAGTGCTCTCGGAGGACGCCGAGTTCATTCGATGTGACACCTGGATCATAGGGGAAGGGGGGCGCGGAGGATCAGGAGGCCAGGCCTCTTCCGGAAACGAAGTTGGCGCCCAAGGCCCGAGGGGCGACGACGGAACGGCCACGACAATTGGACCATAAAACGGAAGATCAAACTCAATTGATACTTCGGCGCGGAAATTCTTAGCAAAAATTCACGCTTGGCGTCCTGCCCGGGGAGCCAATTTTTATCTGTATATATTGCAACAGCTTATGCGAACACCGATTTAGTAAAAACGAAAACCCGGATACCTCAGCACCCAGTTGAACGATAGGGCGCGGGTTTCAGGAGAAACCGAAACGACCCGAAGTACAGAGATTCGAAATGCTGCAAGCGATCTGGGCACCGATGGGCCCTCTTTCCGTCTCAGACTCTCAGATTTTGTGGCTGCCTCTCAGGTCTGGTTAACACCCGAACTTTCTGTGTTGCATTACAGTCGGGATTTTTGGGAGGGACAGGTGCCCAGGGAGTGCGATTCTTGGCAAGCATGCCTATCTTGCGGAGGCTAATTTCGGTCTCCAAGTGCTTGACAGCTACGCTCGTGGGGGCACGGGATACAAAACTCTATCCGCGAAACCGGGGCCGGTACAGAATTCCCAAGTACATATGGAAGAATGGCACGTCCGGACGAAACGAACATACAGGAGGCGACATGAAGAGGAATTTGTTGTTAATACTGGGACTGGTGGCCACCGCGACGATTGCGTTCGCGCAGGAGTCGCCCCAAATCATTTGGGAGACGGATGCGGCAGCCTCGAACCTCACCTTCTCCCCCGACGGTGCGACGATGTACACAGGGGGCCTGGTGAGTGATCCCCCCTTCTCCTACGGTAACATCAAGAAGTGGGATGTGCCGTCGAGAACCGAGGTCTACACCCTGACCAATGGCGGTTCCGGGGTGATCGGACAGACGAACGCCCTGGCCGTGACACCGGACGGGACCGCCTTCGCCTCGGGACACGGGAGCGTCCGCTGTCCAGCCGAAGGCCCCTGCGTTAATGTCGATACCGGATTCCAGGTATGGAACGCCGCTTCAGGGACCTCGCAGTTCGCCTTGGGGGCCGACGACCTTCACGGGCTGGTTGAATCGGCCGCATTCTCTCATGATGGCAAGCTCGTTGCCTTTGTGATGCGCCGGACCAACGAGGAGCAAATCAGAGTCTACAACTATCCGGAATACACACTCCAGGGCACCTACGACGGACATGGGGTAGGCACGTATTGCGTTGCTTTCTCGCCCACGGATAACTTGTTGGCGACGGGCGGATATGACGGCACGGTGCGGCTGTGGGATGTCGAGACCAATCAACTCGTGCGGACGCTCGTGCACGGGTCCTTCACGAATGGGGGACATCCCGTCTCCGTGGCCTTCTCCCCGGATGGGTCGCGATTGGCTGTCACCGGCCGCGGCTACGCCCTGAACGCGACCGTGTGGGATATCTCTTCTGGAGATCTCGTTTACAGCCTACCAGCCGGCGCCGGTCAATACGGCACCTCCTCGGCCACCGTCGCCTTCTCCCCGAACGGGCGTTATCTCGTAGCGGGGGTCTCGCGCTATGTCAGCCCCGAATGGGGGGGCTTGATCAGGATCTGGGACATGGCCGATGGCAGCCTGGCCAGGGAGTACACGGAAGAAACGGTCGGCAGCGTCGGCTCGTCCCTGTTCGTCGCCTTCTCCCCCGTCGCCGACGACTGGTTCGCCTACACCTACGACAACCAGGTCAAGTTCGCCGAAACCGGTCTCGATCTCGGGGTAAGGCAGGCTACGCCTGTCTCTACCCAGCCCGATCCTCGACAGCTGAACGTTCGGGCCCACCCGAATCCCTTCAACCCAACGACCACGATCAGTTTCTCCTTGGATCGAGAGCTGCAAGTCAGGCTGTCGGTCTTCGACCTGGCGGGCAAGCGTGTGGTCGAACTTTTTAATGGCGTGATGCCTGCCGGTGAACACCCTATTAGGTGGAACGGTAAGGACAGCACCGGTCGCGGCGTCTCCTCGGGCAACTACATGATCTACTTGGAAGCCGGGGGTACGATCAAGACGAGCAAGATTATGTTGGTCCGCTAGCGGACCCGTCGGTATTCAGAACTAACGGAGGCCCCAGGGTTTTGGCTTTGGGGCTTTCGTCATATCAGCCGTTGTCCCTCCTGAAAATCCATCCGGCGACCCCAATAGAAAGTCCTTGTTGCATGGCACATACGATTGCGCACACGAAGAGCCCGGAATATTCGTTTTTCTGATATCCCGCTCTCTGAAGATCGAACATGGTCTCGCTGCCGCCCTAGACGAACAGGTCGCGCCGCGAGAAAA
>CAYUDF010000093.1:0-8259 GCA_964443465.1 uncultured bacterium | reverse complement strand
GTCCTTGCACCGCTCCCGGTCACCCTTCATGGCGTGCGCGGTCATCGCGATAATGGGAATTTCGTGGTTTTTTACCGGTGATTCCAGATCACGAATAATACTGGTCGCTTCGAAACCGTCCATCTCGGGCATCTGAATGTCCATAAGTACCACGTCATAGTCGGTGGATACCAGGGCGGTAATCGCTTCCGCGCCGTTACCCGCAATATCCGCCTTGTGTCCGAGGTCGGCGAGCAAGTGCATTGCAACCACCTGGTTGACCGGGTTGTCTTCTACGAGCAATATCTTGCAGAATTTTTCTTCGCGCCGAGGCAGCGAATACCGGGTTGTCAGTGGTTTTTTTACGGCGGGCTTGGGGGCCTCGAGTACAGCGGTCAGGCATCCGTACAACTGCGATGCCTTGATCGGCTTGGTCAGATACGCTGCGAATCCGATTTCTTCTATCCGGGCGGTCCGGCGGTTGCCGATCGAGGTCAGCATGACCAGTATTGTGCCGTCCAGCGATGAATCGTTCTTGATCCTCTGACCGAGTTCGGCACCGTCCATCTCCGGCATCTGCATGTCCAGGATCGCGATGCGGAAGGGATCGTTGTTGGTTGCCGCCTGGCGCAACAGCTCGAGAGCGTCTTCGCCATTTTCGGCCTCGTCCAGCCGGCACCCGACGGGATCCAGTCGCTGCCGCAGAACCATTCGGTTGACTTCGTGGTCGTCGACGATCAATATGCGCAAATCCCTGAACCGCTCCAGGCCGGCGTATGTCGGCCTGGTTTCCTGTTTTTGTTTTGCAAACCGGGCGGTGAACCAGAAGGTCGATCCTCCGCCCTCGACGCTTTCGACGCCGATGCTTCCGCCCATTGCTTCCGACAACTGTTTTGCGATTGCCAGGCCGAGTCCGGAGCCGCCGTATTTTCGTGTTGTCGATGAGTCAACCTGTGAAAACGACTGGAACAACTGGTCCATCCGGTCCGCCGGTATACCCACTCCGGTATCCGACACGCCGAAATAGACAACCGCGCGGTCTCTCGTGTTTTCGCGGGTTTTAACACGGATAGTAATTTCGCCCTCGTGTGTAAACTTGATGGCGTTGTTCAGCAGATTTATCAGTATCTGTTTCAAACGGCCTGGGTCCCCCTGCAACAGCGGAGGTACGTCGTTGTCGACGAGCAGGGCAAACTCAAGGTCTCTTTCGATCGCTTTGAGCGCCAGAGAATCGGCGACTTCTTCGAGCGCCACTTCGAGGTCGAAGTCGATGACTTCGAGATCCATTTTACCGGCCTCGATTTTTGAAAAGTCGAGAATGTCGTTGATAACGGTGAGCAGGTTGTCCGCGCTGGTCTGGACAATATCCGCGAATTCGCGTTGATCGGAACTCAGTTTTGATTCGAGTAACAACTCTGTCATGCCGATAACGCCGTTCATTGGCGTGCGGATTTCGTGGCTCATGTTGGCCAGAAACGCGCTTTTGGCCCGGGTGGCTGCTTCGGCCTCCTCTTTGGCCTGCTGGAGCTGGCTGTTGGCCGTCTGCAGTTCGGTTGTCCGTTCTTCAACACGATGTTCCAGTAAGCGGTTCCGCTCGGTTACCGAACGGGTCCTGTATCGGATCACTCCGGCGACCAGCAAAAACATCGTCAACGTGGCGACGATCCGGAACCACGTGGTGTGCCAGAACGGGGGTGTGATGGCGATGTTCAGTGAAGTGCCTTCATTGTTCCACACTCCGTCGTTGTTGGACGCTTTGACGCGGAACGTATATCGTCCCGGCGGCAGGTTTGTATACGTGGCGAAATTCCGTGTGCCCGCCTCCTGCCATTCCTCTTCGAATCCCTCCATCATGTAGGCATACTGGTTTTTCTCGGGCATTGCGTAGTGTAACGCCGCAAACTGGAACGAAATGACGTCGTCCTTGTAGGTCAGCTCGATCCCGTCTGTCTTGGTCAGTGTCCGGGTGAGGATCGTGCGTCCGTTCTTCTTTTCCCCCGGTTTAACAGACTTGTTCATCATGCGAAAATCGGTTATTGCGACTTGTGGGGGATGGGGATCGGCCTTGATCCTCCCGGGATAAAAAGCGTTAAACCCGTTGATACCGCCAAAGAACAACTCCCCGCTCGGGCTGCACGAAACCGCGCCACCGTTGAATTCGTAGTCCTGCAGGCCGTCGGTGATGTCGTAGTTCTTGAATGTTTCTGCTCTCGGGTCAAACGAGGATAACCCGCGATTGTGACTCATCCACAGGCAACCGAATTTGTCCTCGACGATCGCATAGATAGTGTTGTTGGGAAGACCGTGTCTGCGGTCGTACAGGCTGAACGTGTCTGTTTTCGGGTCGTACTTGTTTAATCCGATACCGTCGGCGCCTACCCACAGATTGTTGTTCCGGTCCACGTGTGTCGCGATGATAAAGTTGCGAACCACACTGTTGGCATTACCGGCGTCTGCCATGTATCGGGTGAACTTTTCCGTTTCCGGATCGAACCGGTTCAACCCGCCCCCGAATGTGCCCAGCCACAGTGTGCCCTGTGCGTCCTCGCTGATTGAAAACACCCGGTTGTGGCTCAGGCTGTTGGGATCGTCCGGATTGGCAGTGTGGGCGACAAACCTTACCCGCGATTCGGGTGATTGCGATGCCGGTATAAGCTCGATGAGGCCGGCGTTGTCCATGCCGAGCCATATCCGGCCGTTTCTGGCGCAGTGGATGATCCGGACGTCCTCGTGCTTGAGGCCGTATGGGTCCTCTGAATCCGGTACGTATTGGTCAAACGTTTCGGTTTTCGGGTCAAAGTAGTTGACGCCGCCTCCGTAGGTGGCGATCCACATCTTGCCTGAAGGTTCCTGGTAAATGGACCGGACGTCGTTGGAGCTGATGCTGTTGGGATTGCCGGGTTCGTGCCGGTAGTTGGCGATCTTGCCGATGTTCCGGTCGATTTTATCAAGCCCGCCACCGACGCTGCCGATCCACAAAATGCCGTCGTTGTCTTCGTACATGGCGCGGATCAACGGGTTAGTCAGGGTTGTCGGATCGTTGATGTCGGAGACGAAGTGTGTAAACTTTTTCTTTGTTGGGCTGAACTTGCAGACTCCGCCCCACAGAGTCCCGAACCACAACACGCCCGAACGATCCTCATAGATGCAAGATATACTGGGGTCCGGGATGGAGTTGGGATTTTCACGGTCGTACATGTACGACGCGAATTTCCCAGTTGCTGTGTCGAATATGTTCAGTCCGTCTGCCGTACCGATCCACAACACACCCCTGTGGTCTTCGAAGATGGCCGTGATCGAGTTGTTACTGATTGTTGTCGAGTCGTTCGGGTCATTGAAGTAACGGGTGACGGTTCCTTTTTTGTCACCCAGCCTGTTGAGGCCGCTGGTCGTACCTACCCACAGCGTACCAGAACCGTCTTCGTATATACAGTTGACGTAGTTGTCGCTGAGGCTGGTCGAATCGCCGGGAATATTGTGATATGTGGAGAAGACACCGCGCTGGGGATGAAGGCGATTGAGGCCGTTCTGGGTGCCGATCCACATCGCGCCCCACTGGTCTTCGCAAATTGCCGTTATCTGGTCGGAGGAGATGCTGCGTGTGTCGCTGTTGTCGGCATTATAACGTATGAATTCCGCCGTTTCCTGGTTCAGTCCGTCGACAGAATCGTAGACCAGTTTATTCAGCCCGTTACCCTGTGTGCCGATCCACAGGTTGCCGGCCTCATCTTCGTAGAGGGCCTTAATCCGGTCGCCGCTGAGGCTTTTCGGATTGTTGGGGTCCGAAACGTAACGCACGAATTTTTCCAGGGTGCGGTCGTAGCGGTTGAGACCACCTTCGGTCCCCACCCACATGGCACCGAAGCGGTCCGAGCACATTGCGATCACAATGCTGTTGCTCAAGCTGGCCGATTCGGAAATCTGGACGTTATATCCCCGGAACGACCGCCCGTCAAAACGGTTCAATCCGTCTTCGGTGGCGAACCACATAAACCCTTCGTCGTCCTGGAGCATTGCTGCAACGGTGCTCTGGGAGAGGCCTTCCTCGATTGAGTAACTGTGAAATATCGGTTGGTCGTCTGCATTGACGATGGCAATACTGGACGAGCTGGTGTAAAAAGTTGCAAAAAGCAGTAGGGAGATCAGTACCCGTGGCCGCATGGGGTGTCCTCGCTTGGTGTCATACCGGTACACGGCCGCCTGAAGGCCAGCCATAAACCGGTCAGAAGACGTGTTATCGCACGCTTCCGCCGTCCAACAAGCTCCCCCACCCACGGGGTTAGTAGTCACTGGAGACAATTAGCAATTTCGAGGCCATATATAGCGGTTACACGGCTCCACCGGCGACAGCTGGAAGCCTTCGGGGACAGCGCGCTAGTCCCAGTTGAGCATGCCGCCCGACTGGTATTCCGTCACGCGGGTCTCAAAAAAGTTCTTTTCTTTCTTGAGGTCGATCACTTCGCTCATCCACGGAAACGGGTTCCGGGTCTGAAAAATCTTGGGTAATCCGATTCGTTCGAGCCGGCGATCGGCAATGTGCTGGATGTACTGGTGGACCGAATCGGCATTCAAGCCGAGGATGCCGTGGGGAAGGCAGTCGTTGGCGTACGCGTTTTCCAGTTCGACAGCTTTGGATACATTTTCGATGATCTGCCGTTTGAAGTCTTCCGTCCAGATATCCGGGTTTTCCTGGACGATGGTGTTGATCAGGTCGGTTCCGAACGCGAGGTGCACCGACTCGTCGCGCAGGATAAACTGGAACTGTTCACCGATGCCGACCATCTTGTTCTGCCTGAGGAACGACAGGATCATCACAAACCCGGCGTAGAAAAACACCCCTTCCATAATCACGTAAAATCCCACCAGGTCGTGTACGAATCGCTGGATGTTGGCCGTTCCATCTGTTGTAAAACCCGGGTCGAGGATCGATTTGGTCATGCCGGTCACAAAGTCGTCCTTGGCCTTGATACTGGGCACGGTGTGATACATGTTGTAAACCTCATCCGGATCCAGCCCGAGTGTATCGCAGCAATAGATGAAGGTATCGGTATGAATGGCCTCTTCGTAGGCCTGGCGCAGGAGGTACTGGCGGCATTCGGGATTTGTGACGTGCCGATAGACGCTGAGCACGATGTTGTTGGCCGTCAGGCTTTCGGCCGTCGAAAAGAACCCGAGGTTCCACAATACCAGCCGGCGTTCGTCTTCGGTCAACTCGTCGGGACTCCTCCACGTCTCGACGTCCTTCTGCATGTTGACTTCTTCCGGTGTCCAGTTGTTGGCTACACCGTCTTTATAGTGTTTCCGTGCCCAATTGTATTTCATCGGGAGAATCTTGTTGGGATCGGTGGTAGTGCAGTTGAGAATTCTTTTTTCGTTTGAAGACAAAATAAAACCTCTTATGTGTCGGTCAACTACTGACAGGCCTCACACGACGGATCGTCCAGCGCACAGGCGTCGGTCACCATGGTCGCCGGCACCGGCCGGGGCGTGCCGGCTGAATCGGTGTTGAATTTATTGCTTTTTGTGTCCAGCGTGGATTTCTCTATCGATGAAGCACCCATCGTACGCAGGTAATAGGTCGTTTTGAGACCCATGCGCCAGGCCAGCGTATAAATTTCTGCGATCGCCTTGCCGGACGTGCTGGTGGAAAAAATATTGATGGATTGGCTCTGGTCGATCCATTTGCCCCGATGGGCGGCGTGACGGATTATCCACACAGGATCGATCTCGAAAACTTCCTTGTATTTGGCTCTCAGGGTGGCCGGAATTCCGGAAATGTTCTGAATGCTGCCGTCATGGAATTTCAGTTTTTCCATCATGTCCTCATCCCACAATCCCTCGGCTTTCAGTTCCTGGACGAGGTGCCTGTTGATCACCGTGAACTCGCCGCTGAAATTCGATTTTACGAACATGTTCTTGTAGATCGGTTCGACCGACGGGATACACCCGGCAATGTTGGAGATCGTGGCAGTGGGTGCGATGGCCATACAGTTGGAATTGCGCATGCCGTGTTCGGCGACGGCTTTCCGGACCGGAGCCCAATCCAACCCGCATCGGCGATCCAGCCCCGTGGGTACGCCACGTTCGGACTCGAGCAGGTCGACGGTATCGTGGGGAAACAGTCCCCGATCCCATTTCGACCCGGCGTAGGTAGCGTAGCGCCCTTTTTCACGGGCCAGGTTTGCCGACTCCAGGATCGCATGATAGGAGATAAACTCCTGCAACCCGTCTGAAAAAGCCACGGCTTCCGGGCTGTCAAACGGCAGGTTTGTTGTGTACAGAGCGTCCTGCAAACCCATGACTCCCAGGCCGATCGGTCTGTGTTTCAGGTTGGCCGCTTTTGATTCTTTTGTCGGATAGAAATTCAGGTCGATGACGTTGTCCAGCATACGGATCGCCGTTTTGACGGTGTATTCCAGCCGCTTCCAGTCGATGTTTCCGTCCGAGAGGTGGCGCGACAGGTTGACCGATCCTAGGTTACAAACAGCGGTTTCCTCGTCCGATGTGTTCAGTGTGATTTCGGTGCACAGGTTGGAACTGTTCACCACACCGGTGTGGTCCTGGGGAGAGCGGATGTTGCACGGGTCCTTGAAGGTGAGCCACGGGTGCCCTGTCTCGAACAGCATCGTGATCATCTTGCGCCACAGATCGACGGCGCGAACCGTGCGGAACAGACGAATGTCTCCCTGCCGCGCCCGTTCCTCGTATTCACGGTACCGCTTCTCGAAATCCATACCGTAGCGGCTGTGCAGGTCGGGAGTTTCGTCGGGGGAAAACAGCGTCCATTCACCGTCTTCGGCCACGCGTTTCATGAACAGGTCGGGAATCCAGCTGGCCGTATTGGTATCGTGGGTGCGGCGGCGTTCGTCACCGGTATTTTTGCGCAACTCCAGGAAATCTTCGAAGTCGTAGTGCCACGCTTCCAGGTAAACGCAGGTGGCCCCCCTGCGTTTTCCGCTCCTGTTGATGGCGGCGGTTGTTGCGTCGACGATTTTGAGAAAGGGAACCACGCCCTGGCTTCCGACATTGGTGCTTTTGATCAACGCGCCCGTTCCCCGGATGTTCGTCCAGTCGTTTCCGAGGCCGCCCGACCACTTGGAAAGCTGGGCGTTGTCGCCCACACTCTTCAGAATGTGCGACAGGTTGTCGTTAACCGTCGTGAGGTAACAGGAGCTCATCTGTGGATGGGTGGTACCCGCATGAAACAGCGTTGGCGTAGAGGCCACGTAGTGCAGTGATGATATCACGTCATAAAAGCGAAGCGCCCAGTCGTTGCGGTCGGATTCCTCGTTGAGCGCGAGCCCCATGGCGACCCGCATCCAGAAGTACTGCGGCGTCTCCAGTATCGATTGGTCGAGAGCTTTGAGAAAATAGCGGTCGTAGAGGACCTGCGCGCCCAGGTATGTGAACAGGCGGTCCCTTTCCGGGCGCAACTCGGCGGCCAGCTTGGCCAGGTCAAATTCCAGCAGGCGCTCGTCCAGGCGCCCGGCCCGGATACCGAGATGTATCTTTTCTGAAAACTCGCTGCGGTATTTACTCTCAAACTCGTCATTGAACTCGTCGATTCCCAGGACATCCTTGTACAGGTCGTTGAACAGAAACCTCGCAGCCAGAGAGGAGTAAGCGGGGTCGCGCTCTATACGCGCGCGGATCGCCATCACTACCGCCCGGTTGATTTCACCCGTTGTGATTCCGTCAAACAACGCGAGCTTGGTGTCGTTGATGATACCGACGACGTCGAACGATATATCGAACCCTTCGCAGCAATTGGTGATAGCGCGTTCGATTTCGGAAACGGCGAACTGTGTCTTTTCCCCGCTGCGTTTGGTCACGGTGATGTCACGCCGATCAATCCGTTTGAGCAGCTCTTCTGTTTTTGCGTCCCGAATCTCGGAGTGTTCCTTGCGGTACAGAATGAACGCCTTGGCGACTTCGAACAGGCCCCGGTCCGCCAGCTTCAGTTCGACGAGGTCCTGGATGTCTTCCACACCCGGAATGCGCCCCGGAAAGTCCCGGTCGAGCTGACTGGCCACGTCGTCCGTAATAGAGGACCACACGTCCGGACCGACTTCCGCTTGTGTGGCGATACACGCTTTTTCGACGGCCGCCTCGATCCGGTCGCGGTTAAAGTCCACGATATTGCCGTTGCGTTTCTTGATTTTGGTAATCTGCATAGTTTCCTCTTGTCGTGTCCCGGTGAGACAGAAAATACAACATATTGTGTATGAAAAAGTCTTATACCCTACCTGTTGTGGGAGACGGATCATACGCAACGGGCAA
>CAYUDF010000092.1:0-8299 GCA_964443465.1 uncultured bacterium | reverse complement strand
CGAGCGGCAGCCCGATCAACCATTCGTTCCTCACCGACAGTTTCCGGCGGGAATCCTCTTCTTTCGAGGGCAGCAACATACGCGCACCCGCGAGTATCAGTGAGATACCCAGCAGAACAGAGAAAAGCGACCGGCTGATTTCGAGATTGCCACCGACGTAGGCCATCGGTATGGACAGGACAAAAAACGGCAGCACCCGCCGGACGTCCAGAAAACCGCCCCGGTGAAAATGCCACACACCGCCGATACTGACGACAATGTTACACAGCAGTGATATTTGCGGGATGGCCTGGTAGGACAAGCCGGTCAGCATCATGATGGCCAGGTACGCCGAACCGCCGGCGAAACCGGCGGACGCGTAGAGAAGGGCAACGGCGGCAAAAACAAACGGCAGCCACAACGGCACCGAGTCCATCAATGGCCCCCTCCACGGAGCATGCCGTACGCGTGAAAAATGCCCGGGAGCAGCGCGTTGAGCGACTCCGTCGCCCCCTTGGACGAGCCGGGCAGGTTGACAATAATGGAGCGCCCCGCCACACCGGCCAGGCTGCGCGACAACATCGCGTACGGTGTCCGGTTCTGGCCGTATGCGCGGCAGGCTTCCGCAATGCCGGGCGCCTCGCGTTCGATCACCTTGCGGGTGGCTTCCACTGTTACGTCGCGTGGACCAAAACCTGTTCCGCCGGTTGTGATTATCAGGTCAGTTTTTTTTTCGACCAACTCGCGCAGGCGCGCTTCGATCTGATCCTGCTCATCGGGTAACACGTCGTATCCGGGGTCGAGCCCGAACGACTCCAGGCGCGCTCTTATTATTTTTCCGGACTTGTCTTCTCGTTTGCCGGCGGCCGTCCCGTCCGACGTGACGATTACCGCCGCCTTGAACCCGGGGTGCGGGCTGGGGCTGAAAGACGACTTGCCCCCGCGCTTTTTGTCCAGCTTTGTCGATTCGATAACCATGTTTTTATCGACCGGTTTGAGCATGTCGTAAATTGTCAGCGCGGCAACGGACGCGGCGCAAAGCGCTTCCATTTCGACCCCGGTTTTCCAGACGGCCTCAACCGTCGCGCTGATATCGACGCGGTCCTCCTGGACATCAAATGAAACTTCAACGGAATCGATCGGAAGGGGATGACAGTAGGGAATCAGGTCCGGCGTTTTTTTGGCGGCCGTTACGGCGGCAACCCGGGCCACGATCAACACGTCTTTTTTGGGAAGGTCGTTCGCCTGCATCCGTTTGATCGTTTCCGCCGATGTCTTCACACTCGACGACGCCGTCGCCCGCCTTAACGTTGTCGGCTTGTCCGTCACCGATTTCAAAATCAGCCTCCTACGGTTCTTATAAACGGGCCTTTGGCCACATCGTCGTCGGAAAAGTTTTTGTTGAACGGTTTATCCAGAAACTGGTTTCCCGCCGGTTTGTTGGTCACCGCGTGACGTACAGCACCCAGTACGTCGTCATCCGTCGCGCCATTTTTCAACAGGGCACCGACGGGGTGTTCATAGTCCGAGAACAGGCACGGACGGATCTTGCCGTCGGCGGTAAGCCGGATTCGCGAGCATTTTTCACAGAACGGCTCGCTCAAGGACGCGATGAATCCGACGCGACCCCGGCCACCCGTTATCGAAAACGATTCGGCTGTTTTGTCTCCACGATGGAGCGGTTGCAGGTCGAATTTGTTCTGCACAATACTGCGTATCTCCGCGATGGGGTAAACCAGGTCGGCTTCCCATCCGTCACCGCACAACGGCATGAACTCCAGAAACCGGACCTCTAGGTCGTGGGTGACGGCCTTTTTGACGTAGAGGAAAATATCCTCCTCCGACAGCCCCTTTAACACCACCATGTTCAGCTTGACGGGGAAACCGGCATCCAGGGCGGCCTCGACGCCGCGGAGCACGCGTCGATATTCCTGCTCCGGCCGGCGCGCCACTTTTTCGAACCGGGCCTTGTCCAGCGCGTCAAAACTGATATTCAGCCGATCCAGTCCTGCTTTGCGCAGCGGAACGGCCAGGTCCTCCAGCCGGCTGGCGTTTGTCGTTATGGACAGCTCCTCCACCGTATCAACCGATTTAACGGCGGACACAATGTCGACAATGTCGCGACGCAACAACGGCTCGCCGCCCGTCAGCCGGATCCGTGTCACACCGGCCCGTCCGACCACCCGTACCAGGCGAACAATATCCTTCAGTTCGAGAAAACTGGTCTTCGGTGCAAGGGGGAATCCATCCGCGGGCGTGCAGTACACGCACTGGAAATTACAGCGGTCTGTGAGTGATATACGTAGATTGGTGACTCGTCTGCCATACGAGTCGATCAGACGCTTGGTGTCGTCCATCGTTGCCTTCTCCTTCTCAATTCGTCGCAGCAAACTCGTTAACGCCGCAATTCGGAAGGCGAGACCGTTTCCGGTGTCACCCTACCGTTCCAGTCGCCATAGCCAGCTGTTTTGCCGACCTTAGGCTTCTGGAATCGGAGAAGCCTGCCACCCCGACGGGGGCAGCCTGTTATGTATTGGAATAGTAAAACAAAACCGGAAAATTAAAAACTAAAAACGTCCGCCCGACCCTGTTTTTCTCTTATGGACAAAACAGTTACGTGAGATGGTCTCCAGGATCGCCGCTAATCACATAACCATATGCGTTTAGAATTGACAGCGACCACATTAGTAGCAGACAATCGGGTGTAGAAATCGGCCCGGAACCCACTTTTCCGACTCACAGGACCGGCAGATTGTATAACCAGGATCCACAAGATAAAGTCGTTTTTTCGAGCATCATCGTTCAGTCGCGCAGCGACCGTTCGCAAACTGTCGAACAGGCCATCCTGGACTGCGAAGGCGCCACAATCGCGACGAAACAGGACCACAAATTTGCCGTGGTGCTCGAAGCGGTCTCCAGCCAGGAACTGGTCTCCAAAACCGAAATGATTCGTTCCATAGACGGCGTCACCGGAGTCGAACTGGTGGCGCATTTTTTTGAAGAAGAGGTTGATCGCGGGGAAGATTAGTTACCCGTTTCGTATCACGGAGCAATGGAGGAATTCAAATGTCACTGAGCAGAAGAGATTTTCTCAAGAGCACGGCTGCATCGATGGCGACGGCGTCTCTACTCGGCGCCTGCACCACCGGCGGCGAAGACGAGCCGCTCAAGCAAGCGGTCGGGGGTGAAGAAGGGAACCTGGGAATTACCTGGGACAAGGCTCCATGTCGCTTCTGCGGGACGGGTTGTGGTGTGCTGGTCGGACGCAAGGACGGCAAGGTCGTGGCGACCAAGGGTGACCCTGACTGCTGGTCCAACAAGGGGCTCAACTGTATCAAGGGGTATTTTCTGGCCAAAATCCTGTACGGGCAGGACCGGCTGACCGTACCCCAGATCAGAAAAAACGGAAAACTGGTCGATTCGACGTGGGAGGAGGCGCTCGACCTGATCGCGTCCAAATTTGAAACCATCCTGAAGGAGCACGGCAATACTGCCGTTTCGATGTTCGGTTCGGGACAGTGGACAATTTTCGAAGGTTATGCCGCATCGAAATTCATGAAAGCCGGCCTGGGTTATGTATCAAAAGATGGAATGGGATCGAACAATCTCGACCCCAACGCCCGGATGTGCATGGCCAGCGCGGTAGCCGCGTTCATGCGCACGTTTCAGTCCGACGAGCCGATGGGCAGCTACGAGGACATCGAACACGCCGACACATTTATCCTGTGGGGCGCAAACATGGCGGAGATGCACCCCGTCCTGTTTTCGCGGATCATGGACACGAAACTGAAAAACCCGGACCGCGTAAAACTGGTAGACCTCGGCACGCAGTTCACACGTGTTTCCGAAGAAGCCGATCTTTACCTGGAGTTCAAACCGCAGACGGACCTCGCCATCGCCAACTATTTCGCGAACTACATCGTACAGAACGACCTGTACGACGATCAGTTTGTGAAAGACAACCTGGTGTTTAAAAAAGGCGCAACCAACATCGGTTACGGCCTGAAGGACGGCGGCGCCGACATCCCCAAAAATGCCGGCGATATGACCCCGATCAGTTTCGACGACTACAAAAAATTTGTTTCCACTTACACGGCCGACTACACGTCCAAACTTTCCAACGTACCGGCCGACCAACTGGAGGCCGCAGCGGCGCTGATTTCAGATCCGTCACGGAAAGTCTGTTCGTACTGGACGATGGGTTTCAACCAGCATACGCGGGGCACCTGGGTCAACCAGCTGGTCTACAACATTCACCTGCTGACCGGCAAGATATCGAAACCGGGCCAGGGGCCGTTTTCTCTCACGGGCCAGCCGAGCGCCTGCGGGACCGCCCGCGAAGTGGGGACCTTTTCCCACAGGCTTCCCGCCGACATGGTCGTAGCCAACGAAAAACACAGGGAGATCACGGCAAAGGGCTGGAACATACCCGTGGAAAAAATCAACCCGAAGCCGGGAAAACACACGATCGAGATGTTCCGCTCGATCGACAACGGCGACATCAAGTTGTTGTGGGCGCAGGTTACAAATCCATACCAGTCGATTCCCAACGTGGACCGGTACCGGAAAGCGGCGGAGAGGGACGACTGTTTTATCATCGTGTCCGACGTTTATCCCACGCGATCGACCGAACTGGCGGACGTCGTACTGCCGTCGGCGATGTGGATCGAAAAAGAGGGCGCCTACGGGAACGCCGAGCGGCGCACCCAGCACTGGAACAAAATCGTCGAACCGCCGGGAGAGGCCAGGACGGAAGTGTGGCAGATGTATGAGGTCGCAAAAAGACTGAACGCCGGTGGCGGAAAAACGGTTGCCGACATTATCTACCCGTGGTCGCAGGCGGACTATTATCGCGAACTGTGGGAAGAGTACCGGCAGTTCTCACTGGGTGTAGGCAAGGACCTGGCCCCTTACGACGTGTTGAAGGAAAAACACGGCGTCGTGTGGCCGTTTGTTTTCAGAGACGAGGCAAAAAACGGGAAACACGATTTTTCGGCGGTATGGGGTGACATCGGCGCCTCGGACGGCGACGCCACCAGCGTCAAGTGGCGTTACAACGCCGAACACGACCCGTACGCCGCGCAGTTCATCAAGGACCATCCCGAGCGCACATTCAAGGATGGGATTGTATTCTACAAAGCGAGTAAAAACGACTACCGCGCCACCGTTCTGGCGGTTCCGTACGAGCCGCCGGCCGAGTCACCCGGAGGGGAATACCCGTTCTGGTTGTGCACCGGCCGCGTGCTGGAACACTGGCATACCGGCAGCATGACCATGCGGGTCCCGGAACTGCGCAGGGCGGTACCGCGGGCAGTGGTGAATCTCAATCCGGACGACGCCGACAGGCTCGGAATCGCACGCGGAGATATGGTGCGCGTAAGCTCACGGCGCGGAAGTGTCGTGTTTCCCGCCGACGTCAACGGACGGTCGATTCCGGCGAAGGGCAGCGTGTTCATTCCGTTCTTCGACCGGTCCCGAATGGTGAACTCGGTCACTCTCGACGCCTACGATCCGATTTCAAAAGAAGCGGACTACAAGAAGTGCGCGGTTAAAATCGAAAAGGTGTCCTGATCACGTTATGGATCGTCGCGATTTCCTCAAGAAGGGTGCCGCACTGGTCCTGCTCGGCGGCACGGGCGGATACACGCTGTTGTCTTTCATCGAACAACGCGGGGTGATTTATTTCCGTCCTCCGGGCGCCGGTGATGAGCGGGTTTTTCTGGCGGCCTGTATCCGGTGCGGCAAGTGCGTCCAGGTTTGTCCGTACGGATCTCTGACGCTGGGAAGTATCGCCGACGGCGACAGCGCGGGCACACCCTACCTGGTCTTTCGCGATGTACCGTGCTACATGTGCCGCGACCTTCCGTGCATTAAAGCGTGCCCCACGGACGCCCTCGATCCGGCGATAACAGACCCCGCAGAAATGGTTCTGGGCACCGCCGTGATCACCGACAGGGAAGCGTGCCTGTCAATGAACGGTATCCGTTGCGAGATATGCTACCGGGTTTGCCCGTTGATCGACAAGGCGATCACCGTGGAAAAACATCAACAGAAGATCACACAGCGCCACACCGTGTTTGAACCGGTTGTGCACAAAGAAGTGTGCACCGGGTGCGGAATCTGCGAAAACGCGTGTCCTCTCGACCAGACCGCGATCACGGTCATCCCCTCGCAGCGCGGTGACAAGGCGGGGCACTACTTCTACCTCGACGAGCAGGAAGGGGGTAGATCATGAGAAAAAGCCCGTTTTCCGGCAGGTGGAAAACCGCGCGGCGCGCGGTTCAGATTGCGATTATTTTTATGCTCCTGTCTCCGGCTCTCGGCCTTTCATTTTTCTCGGGGACTTTAATCTCCGGCGAACTGTTCGGTATTTCGCTGACCGATCCGCTTGCGGCCATAGACCACACACTCGCGACCCGTTCCGTCTCGACCGGTGTGCTGACCGGCGCGCTGTTGCTGCTTGTTTTTTATTTTTTAGTCGGCGGACGCGTGTTTTGCAGCTGGGTATGCCCGGTACACCTCATCTCCGAAATCGCCGGCCAATTCAAGGACCGATCGATCTTTCGTATGAAACGCCACCCGTCGCGGAAATACTGGGTTTTGGGGCTGGTTATGGTGCTTTCACTCGTCGCCGCCAAGCCGGTATTCGAAATAATTTCTCCGATCGGCGCCATATCACAAAACCTCGCGCTGGGTCTTCGGGGTGAGCGCGCCATCCCGGGGTCGGAAAACTTCGATCTCGAAGGTCTCGACGGCAGCGTCAGTGGACTGGCCGTGGCGGCGGATTCAGGCGGGGCCCTGTTTTTCTTCAACCTCTCGCTCTTGTTGCTCCTTTTTATCGCCTTGATGGAGGTTTTTGGGTCCAGCGGGTGGTGGTGCGGTTCTACGTGCCCCGTAGGGGCTCTCTACTCGATTCTGGGGCGATTGTCGCCCCTCAGGATAAAAATAAACCACGAGACGTGCAATCAGTGTAACGACTGTTCGGGCGTGTGTATGGTGCCACACGTTCTTTTAACCCCTGTAGAGGGATCAACCGCGTGGGTGCTCAGCGGCGATTGCAGTAACTGTATGAACTGCGTCGACACGTGTACCCAGTTCGCGTTGAAACCAAGGTTCAATTTCGTTGGGAGGAAATGATGCGTATCAGAAACTGTTTAGTCGTTCTGGCCGTGATGACGCTGGTGGCCTGCCAGTCAGGAATGGACTCCGCCAACCTCACCGAGGACGAAAACAAAAAACTGTCTTTTGTTGACCAGGAAAACGTGGCGATGTTCGGCGGACCGCCGATGATACCGGCCAGTCACGAAATTGTGATCGGCGAAGATATCGATCATTTCTCCAACGGAGGACAGGACTGTCTGGACTGCCATTACGATGAATCGGAGGAAGAAGCCACCCAGACCACACACCCCGAGCGGTACAACTGCCTGCAGTGTCACGTGCCGCAACTGAAAGACGACAGGCTCGAGGGCGACTTCGCGGTTGAAAACGGTTTCGACAAGTACAGTCCCGGTGGAGAAAAGTAGTCCGTGACACAATGGTAACGCGTAAGGAATTCCTCAAGAAGTCACTCTCGATCGCCTCCGGTTTTGCCGCGTCGGTGGTCGAAAAAACCGCGGGTCTCCCGCCGGAGATGCGAGCTGGTGTCCTGTATCCTCCGGGGGCGGTAAATAATTTTCACAAAAACTGCACTTCCTGCGGCGACTGCGTGTCGGCCTGCCCGGAAAGCGCCATTGTGATGACGCCACACAAACTGTCCGACAAACCCCTGCCCGTATTGTTGCCCGCACTCCGCGCCTGCGCCATGTGCAGGGACGTCCCCTGCGTCGTCTCCTGTGAAGACGGCGCCCTTGCTCTTCCGGCACAAAAGGTTTTTCCCGCCATTGGTCTGGCGGAAATTGTCGAAGGCAAATGTCTCGCCTGGAATGGCTCCGCCTGCATGACCTGCTACGACGCCTGCCCGCTCAAACGAACCGCGCTCAAATTCAGGATGAATCGTCCTGTTGTGGATCCAGCGACCTGCACCGGATGTGGCCAGTGCGAATTCGCCTGTCCGGTAGAGGAAAAGGGAATCGTCGTAAAACCGATCTGAGATCTGTATTAAATCAGGATCTGCCGCCGCGCCTGGGTGTGTTGCCGTCGCGCCGTTGCGGGTTGTTGTCACGATGCTGAGGACTGCTGTCGCGCCGCTGCGGGTTGTTGTCACGACGCTGCGGGCCGCTGTCGCGACGCGGGGGATTGCTGTCGCGAGGTTGCGGGTTGTTGTCACGACGCTGGGGGCTGCTGTCGCGAGGTTGCGGGTTGTTGTCCCGTCGTTGCT
>CAYUDF010000091.1:0-8301 GCA_964443465.1 uncultured bacterium | reverse complement strand
ATCAAGATCGTGGACTTTGGTCTGGCCAAGCTGGCCGACACCACGGCAATCACACATAGCGGGACCGCCGTGGGAACGGTCCGCTACATGTCGCCGGAACAGGCCCAGGGCGAATCTGTCGACCGGCGCACCGATATCTGGGCGCTGGGTGTGGTCCTGTTTGAGATGGCGACGGGCAAGTCTCCGTTTCGCGGCGATCTGAACCAGGCCGTTGTGTATTCGATCCTGCACGACGAGATACCACCGGTCACCGAACTCAATTCTGACATCCCCGAAGCGGGCGCGCGTGTTATCGCCAAATGCCTGGAACGCGATGTCGACAAGCGATACCAGACGGTGGAGGAGTTACTCGCTGACATGGCGGAAATGTCCGGTGAACTGGGCTGGGGCAGTTCGATCGCCGGATTGTCCGTGCCGGCGCTGGAATCCCGCAAGCAAAGGGCACGGCGGCATCGTATCCGCACTTCCATAGTGGCCGCCGTTGTGTTGGCAGCCGCCCTGTTTATGGTGTGGTGGAATTCACGCGAGCCGTCCATCTACGTAACTGATGTCCGACTGGCAGTGATGCCGCTGGACAACAAAACCCACCCCAGTCGGGAACCACTTGTATCCGGCCTCTCGCAGGTCGTCTACGAAATGCTGGACGAGGTCAGCCGGCACCACGATTCGATGTGGGTGGCGCGCGACGCGCTGGTTCGATACGCCAGGCTGGCCGACGCGGACGGCGCACACGCGGCGTTCGGGGTAAACCGGGTAGTCACCGGTAACGTGCAACAACACGCCAACGGTCAGCTGTTGATGCTCGAACTGCTCGACGCCGAAACGATGGAGTCAATACGGTCGGTGACGGTGCCATTCGATGCGGACAGTCCGGAATCCCTGGCTGATTCCCTGTCGGGAGCCGTGCTCGTCTTGCTTGATGTCGACAGAAACGCGTCTGTTCTGAACGAACTGATTCCCACCGACGGTGATTTATTCAAATACTATGTGGAGGGCATCGGTTACCTGCAGCAGGAAGAATATATCACTGCGATCACATCACTCGAGCGAGCGCAATCGGGCAATCCGGATTTCGTGCCGGGTCTGAGCATGCTGGGTTGGTCCAACTGGCGGGAGTATCTGAATTCGGAAGGAGACGAATATTACGACCGGGCGATCACCCACCTGGAGACCACCACTAGACTCAATCCGGATTACTGGCGGGCGAATGTTAATCTCGGTGACATCTACCGAACGACTGGAGAGGATGACAAAGCGATTGCTGCATATCAGTCGGCATTAAAGACCGACCCGGCAAACGTGTCGGCGTGCCGCGGATTATCCCGGGTCTACAAGGATCAGAACCGGTTCGATGAAGCCGAAAGTCTTCTGAGATCCGCCATCGAACGCCGACCCGATTATTTTGAAGCTCAGTGCGAGTTGGGCCTCTATTTCTATCGTATGGAAGAAGAAGAGAAGAGTATTCACGCACTCAATAAAACACTCGCACTCGCGCCCGATGACGCGTATTCGCATAACATCCTGGGCGCCATTTATCACGGTCGCGGTCAGTACACACTGGCCCGCGAACAATTCGAGCGCGCGTTTCAGTTACTCCCCGATTGCAACACGTGCTGTAATGTCGGCTTGATGTTGTATTTTGAAAAACAGTTCGAGGAATCCGCGAACTACTACGAATATGCACTCGAATACTGTGGAGAAAACGATCCCGACTTGTGGGGCAACTGGGCCAGTTCGTTATATTGGGTCCAGGACCAAAGGGACCAGGCTAAAATTTATTTTGGCAAGGCTATCGCAATCCTGGAAGAAAGATTGATCGAATCTCCTGACGATCCGTCCACATTCGCAAATCTGATTGAATATTATGCAATGTCGGGAGACGAAAACAAAACGCGTAATATGATCTCCAAGGCCGAGTCCGGTGGGGTGATGGACGCGGAACTACTTTATGCGATAGGTGACGCACACGCGATTCTTGGCGACCGAATAGAGGCCGTACGTTACCTTTCCGAAGCGGTCAGACACGGCTTTCCGGTAGCGAGAATTCAAAGCACACACGAACTCACGGAACTCGTACAGGATCCCATGTTTCAACGGCTGATCAGCACTGATTCAGTTTCGGAACCGGCCGGAAAGACAAATTGATTAATATTTCATGTGTCGGCAGTTAACCAGTCCCACCTGAAAGGGGAGCGTTATGAGAACTTCCAGAATTGTATTTTTAATTGCGGTGATCGGCTTCATGGCGATCCTGGGTGCAGGGTGCACACAATCCCCAACCTATATCGTTTATATCAATGAGAATGGCTGCACAGCCGTCGATCTCGACGGCAACAAGATCGATCCGCTGTGGGTTTTTCCCGATGACCGGGTTGTGTGGGTCAATACCTCGTCCAAGGAAATGACAATCAAGTTCGAAGACGTCAGTATTTTTGGCGTGGAAGACGTACCCGTCGAGATAGGAAAGAGGGCAACTCTGACCGTCAAATCCGACGCAACGGGATCGATGGACTATTCGATCACTCCATGTTCGGGCGGGTCGGGCACACCCAAGGTCAAGGTCGGAGACAGACCGTAGTTCAGGACCAGACAACACCGGTGAGTAAAACCTCGCGGCGAAACTTGTCGCCCCGCCGCGATCGCCCGGCGGCGATTATCAGCGCCTTGTATACACCCGGCATTCGCATCAGGTAATCGGCTTCGAAAAGTCCGTTCGCCGACGGCAACAGCTTCACTTCGTCTGACGCGCCGTCCGGGTGTCTCACAACCGCGCGGACCTGGGCAACGGAATCCGCCATCGGCAAATCGTTTTGTGTCAAACGGGCCCGGATAAACATCGAAGATCCGGGCTCGTATCCGCCCTGGTAGATGCGTGCAAACATGCGCAGGTTTGATCGTACGTTGGACTGCAAGGAATAACGCAGACCGTGTGCACGCGCTGTCGAAACGTCCACACCGTCGTTTTCGAGTTGCGCCAGAAAGCTGCTGAATGCGTCCCTTCTCATTCCGACACGTACTCGCCACGTACCCGCGTGCAAAGCACCCAGTGTTGTCCTTACCGGCAGGTCCACCCGGTATCGATCGACGCGTGTACCCTGCATTAACGACACGTCATCGATCGGCAGCGGTTCTCCCGCCGGTGTGATCAATTGAACCTCAAAAGGCGCCTCTGCCTGACGCATCAAAATGACGTCCAGGCGGCTGTCGGCACGGGTAACAGCGATCTTGAAATCCTGCGCTCCGGGTCGCAGGCGCTGCACCGGATCTTCCACCACGCTGTCGCCATTGATCTCTGCCAGGATCTGACTGTAGTACTTGGCGACATCGTATTCGCTGTCGTCGTCCAGAGCACCGGTAACGGTTGAATGCCCCAACGTGGTGTTGCACAACGCGATCAGGTCGTCCGGCACCAGCGTGCCGGGATCACCCATACCGATGGCGTAGACGGGGTACGTGAAATCCTCCGTCAGAATATCGCCGACCAGCGGTTCGCGGTTCTCCTTGCCGTCGGTAAGCACGATGATCGCACGCTTTTCAGTCCCGGCGACGAGGTCGGCCGGCACGGTGTCAAGATCTGTTTTGGCCTGGAGTAATCCGGCGCCGATCGATGTGTACCCCCCGGCTTCGAGTGCGCCGACGGCGTCTTTGAGCAAGTCCCGGGTTGTATCGGGATCGCCGGGATCAATTACAGTAACGTCGACCGGGTGCTGTGCTTCTTCATCAAAACTCACTAGCCCGCCCGCACCGCCCGGTTCCATCAGGTCTACCAGAATACCGGTCGAATAATTGAGTACATCCATTCTCGTGTATTCCATGATCCCGGACGGGAGTGCCATGCTGCCCGACTTGTCGGCCGTAATGACGATAACAGGATTTCCGGCGGCAACCCGGTTGGCGGAGATGGTCACCTCCATCGGCGGCTCTCCCGGCTTGTCGTCCCACTGAATTGTCACGACACCTTCCGCGTCGTCCGGTAGCGTTGAAGCGTAGGTAGCCACCAGCCGTTCCCAGATCGTCCCGTCTTCGGGGTTGTGATTGTAGGTACCCGGAACAACTCCAAAGTCGTCACCCGATACCGTCACTGTAAAGGTCACGTCAGCGCATCCGGCCACTTCCACCTTTATCGTTTCGCTGGGTTCGTCTCCCTCGGGAATGTCCACGAACGAAATCGCGGTTGTTTCCAGGGTAACGTCCCAGTCCACTCCGGCGACGGCACGGACAGCATTTATACGGCCGTGGCCATACCACTTCTCGGCCAGATCTGCTTGCGACCAGCTGGAAAGAATCGACTCGGGTATTGACGCGGTTCGTTTAAGACAGTCGATGATCTGCGCCGCGCTCATGTCGGGATTGAAACTCCACATAAGAGAAATCAGTCCGGTGACATGGGCGGTTGCTTCAGACGTACCGCTTTCAGCTTCGTAGTCAAGCGCGATGTCGGTGGTGGCGATATCGTTTCCGGGGGCGACAACGGTGATCGCCAGATCGATTGAATCACCGCCGTCCAGCACGACCGTGTCTCCATAGTTTGATAAACTCCACATCGTGTCGTCGCTACTTGTCGCGCCTACTGCTACGACGTTTCCAGGGTAACGGTATGCGGCAGCCGCCGGAAACTGCACGGTGTCGTCGTTATTACCGGCCGCACATACCATCAGACCGCCGTCGGCGACCAGTTTGCCGCAATAGTCATCGAATGTGCCGATATCCAGCCCAAAAACCTCGTCCAGAAAGGTCATACTGAGATTTATTACTACCTGCTTGCCAACCGATTTTGCGTAGTCCATGACCTCGGTAATCGCCATGTAAACCAGACCGTCAGTCGTTTTGTTGTCATCGTCCAGAACACGGCAGATATAAACCAGAGACTGCCAGTTCAAACCGGCCAGGCCGGTGCCGTTGTCCTCCTGGGCGGCGATGATACCCGCCATGTTGGTGCCGTGCCCCAGCGAGTCGTGGGGCACGGGAACGGGCGGGTCGTACAGATAATTGTTACCCGAAAGAAAGCGGCTTCCGTCCAGGTCCTCATGATCGACGCAATCCGTCAGCCGACTCGCCTTGGTGATGGATTCCTCGCATCCTTCTACAAGCGGAAGTCCGGAATCAATCAGTCCAACGAGCACCGATTCGTCGCCTGTTGTAATATCCCACACCGACTGCATGTCGAGAAGGTCGATGGCCCATTGCTGAAGGGGTGCTCCATATGGATCGGTCACACCAGGATCGATCAGCGGATCGTCTGTGTCCTTGGCGGCAACCATGGCCAGGTCCGGTTCGGCGTACACCACGCCGGTCTGTTGTGCCAGCTTTTGAGCGACATCGGGAATATCGACGTAGTCATCCACCTTCACATAGGCCCAACCGCCGTTCCGGTATTTGATCTCTGCCGGGCGCACCACCGCGTCCAGTGCCGCATTGATCGTGTTTTCGATATCGGTATCGCTTCGTCCGCGGGTATCGGCTCGGATGATCACGTAGCCGACGCGGAACGTGACGGACTGGTTTAACCACTCGTCCTTGTTGAAAACGAGATTCGGGGGACTGGGGGGCATGACGGCTCCTTTCCGCAAATACAGGAACCCAATTGTAAACCATGCCGAAGTTTATAGCAACAGAGCTGCGGTCAGCAAAGATCGATCGAATGTGCACAAGCGGGTAAAGACCGGATTCGGGATTTAATCAGATCGGCATCTGCGGGTGGCTGGAGAGGTGTTTCTCAAGGATTTCGAGGAGAGAATCCCGGGTGACTGGTTTCGCGATATAGTCGTCCATCCCGGCGGAAAGACACAGCTGTTTGTCCTCTTTCATGGCAAACGCCGTCATGGCGATGATGATGTTCGGCTTCTGTCCATTAGCCGTTCGGTCGTGCTGGCGGATCTTGAGTGTTGCTTCGTAGCCGTCCATCACCGGCATCTGGCAATCCATCAATACAAGATCGTAGTTTTCCCTGCTGATCCGGTCGACCGCTTCCCTGCCATTCTGCGCAACGTCTACCCGGCACCCCAGAGACTCCAGCAGGCCCCGCGCGACCGCCTGGTTCACGGTATTGTCTTCGACGACCAATATCCTGGCGTCCAGCTGGACGTTTTCTGTGGTTTCGGCAGACTCGTCCGCTGTCCTACATCCATCCTGCGTACGACTCACACCGAGGTCCAGCGTGCAGGTGAACTTCGATCCTTTACCCGGATCACTCGTCACCTGAATCTCCCCACCCATCAATTCCACAAGCTGCCGGGTAATGGCGAGCCCCAGACCGGTGCCGCCGAACTTGCGCGTAGTCGAACCATCCGCCTGCGTGAATTTGTCAAACACGAGAGGTAGTATCTCAGCCGGAATACCGATACCGGTATCCTCGACGGACAACTCGAACAAGGCGCCCTGGTTGCCATCGCCCGTCCTGCGAACTCCAACCGTCACTTTGCCGTCCTCGGTAAACTTGATCGCATTTCCGACCAGGTTGTTCAGCACCTGGCGAACCCTCAAGGGATCGCCAAAAACAAATCGCGGCGTGCCCGCTTCGTATTTTGTTCTCAGTTCAATGCATTTCTCACGCGCACTCAGCTGAAATAGACCCATGTTTTCTTCGACGAGCGCGTTGAGGTCAAACTCCACCGTCTCAATCCTCATGTTGCCCGACTCGATCTGTGAAAAGTCGAGCACATCATTAATGATACCCAGCAACGACAACGCCGACTGGTGAATAGTTGATGCGTATTGCTGTTGACTGTCGTCGAGGTGTTCCCCCAGCAGCAACTCGGTCATCCCGATCACGCCGTTCATCGGTGTGCGTATTTCGTGGCTCATGTTGGCCAGAAACTCACTCTTGGCCTGGTTGGCGATCTCCGCTGCCTCTTTCGACCGCTTGAGTGCTTCCTCTGCCCGTTTGCGCTCGGTAATATCCTGTATAATGACAATGGCATAACTGGGGTTGTGGTCCAGGTCGAAGATCCACGCGCCGGTTGTGTACCCCCACATCGTCGACCCGTCTTTGTGGCTGTACTCGACCTCCATTTCGATCACACTCTGCTGTCCCTCCAACGCGTTCTGGAACTGCTGAAAAATCTTCCTGGCATAGCGCTCGTGGGCGATATTGAGCACCGTCATGCCGGCCAGTTCTTCCAGCGAATAACCCGACATCCTGACGATCGATTCGTTGGCGTTGAGTATGCGGCCGTCGGTGTCAATAGTTGCCATCGCCGTACCGGCGAATTCGAACATCGAACGGAACCTATCTTCGCTGTTCCGCAGTTCCACCTGTGATTCCTTCAAAACTTCGAGGTCGGTGATGTCCTGCAGCATCACAATCGTTTCGTCGGGATTACCCTCGGGTGAGATGATCGGCATGACAGTGGAGTATATCTTCCGTACGCTTTCTCCGTCGCTGATATGGAGTTCGTGGTGAGCGACTTCACCCGTACGGAGCGCCTTGTCCACCGGGCACGGATTACACGCTGTGTCGCACGCGCACAACAGATGATGACATTTTGTTTCGGGAACCTGACCGGAACGGGTTGCTTGTGCGAATCGCTCACGGAACACACTGTTGGTCCACGTCACTTCGTGGTTGGAATCAACCAGCATAAAACCGGCGTCGGTGTGGTTGACCAGGGCGGACAACTTCTGCCGTTCGCGTTCGAGGAAACGGATCTGCTGGTCCTGGGTCTCGAACCAGCGTTCCAGTTCCTCAATGCGCTGCTTGAGGGCTTTTGTGTCCTGAGTGGTTGTGTCCATCGGTGCCTGCGTTAACAACGTGTCATATAATATTCAGTCAACCGGTCGGCGGCCGCTATGCGACCTCGACACGAGATTCGTACGCGTTTGCCAGCCAGTTGGCCACTTTCTGTACGTCTGCCGCCGTATCATCGTTGAAGGCGTCAACATCGTGGCTGTCGATGTCCACCTGCGCGAATATCGTCCCGTCCTTCTGTATCAGCACAACCAGTTCCGATTTGGTCGCGCTCGAACAGGCAAGATAATTGGATTCTTTTGTGACGTCGGGAATGTTCTTGTTGCAGCGGTCGGCGACGGCGCTGCCGCAAACACCGTTGCCAACGGAGATAAATACGTGGTCGGTCGGCGCGCCGAGAAACGGCCCCAACCTCAACACGTCGTCCGGAAACAGCTCGTAGATCCCCGTCCAGTGAAACCGCTCGTTGGATTCGTGGAGCAGACGGACGGCTTCCGCCAGCAATTCGCTGAAACCGGTCCCGCCGGATGCCATTTTATCGAGTGTTTTGCAAATCTGGTCCCCGTTCAATTCGAAACCTCCCATGGCCTCAAAAATAGCTAACCCGTTTGTAT
>CAYUDF010000090.1:0-8362 GCA_964443465.1 uncultured bacterium | reverse complement strand
ATGGGAGGAACACCAGTATTATAACATGGGTGTTTTTAGGGCCGCCAGACGGCGTGTGGGCGTTGATGTCGACAGGTACAGGCTGAATGACAGAAGCGAAATCTTGTCAAGCAAGAAATTAACTTGAGCTCAATAATGTTTTTATAGTTCGCGAAATACCCGGAAGGGCGTCAGGCCCGACCGAGTATAATTTGTAAACAATAGTGAAAAGCGGGCAAGCGCGGTCGCGTATTGTCGTTTAATTGCCGGAGAGAAAAGACTATAATACTATCATGCGTCACTGAACGAGATTATCAGCAAGTTTTTTTTATTATGTGTTGCACTCGGCGTATTGCGATATTTGTTTTAAGTGTAACGATTGGCGTCCTTCTTAGCGCTCCTTCCGCATCAAAGGACCTGTATACCATATCGCTATCTGATTCGGCGTACTCCGCCCACCACCCACGGCTTCTTTTCAGCCGGGATAATATTCCAGATTTAATAACCAAAATTTCAGACGGAGGACGTGACACTGAAGCGTTCGCTTACGCGTGTTCGCTGGTCCAGTACGTTTATCCGGGTTACGACAACGCTCAATTGCTTTCGCATTCGTACGGAGTGGGCACTTTCCCGTTGTTATACGTCATGGCGTGGCTCGAATCCCCCCAGGATACAATTGCGATAAATACCGGCCGGCGGCTCGTCGAACACACCGTTGCAAACTACGATCCTGACTACGACGTGTACTACTCGCCGCTTCGTTTGAGGGGGCTCGCCCTGGGGTACGACGCGTTCTATCAGGATGCGGGCGATTCTATTCGCTCGGTCATTCGTGGCGAAATGGAAGCCTACATCGACACGATGCTCACAACGCGGAACTACGAGTACTGGAAATATTCTCCGTTTCTCTCAAACATAACCACGATGATTGCAGCGTCGCTGGGGCTGGCGGCCATATGCCTCGACGGAGAAACGTCACCGGATCGAGTTGATGCAGCGCTGTTAATGGCGGATGACTACATCGATATCTGGCTCGAAAAACAACTCGATCCGGACGGCGCTTACAAAGAAGGCGGCATGTACGCGGGCTGGTGCATGCGCAATCTTGTTTTCTACTTTGAAGCCCGAAAACGGTATGACGGTTATGACTATGCAACCGTCGAACGAATCAGGAATATCGAGAGATGGGTGGCGTACACACTGTTGCCGCTTGGACCTGCTCAGATTAATAATATCAACGATGCCGCCACATTGAACCACCCATACTCCCGGCATCACGCCTATTTCGACTGGGCCCAGACGGCGTGGGGAAGTGGACTGTCTTCCTGGTTGTGGGAACGGCTCAGGGGACCCGAACTGGGATTTGATTCCGGCGAACTGGCAGATCCCGCGGCGACGATGCTGTGGCACCGCGACGTGCCTCCAACACCGCCGGAGGATCTGCTGCCCAACCGGTTTTTGTGGGAAGACCGGGGTATGTATTATTTCCGGTCGGGGTGGCCCGCCGATTCGACCGGACAGGATGTCGTGCTCAGTTTCTATTCCGGCAAGTTTTATGGCGGCCACTCACAGGAAGACCAGAACAACTTCACTCTTTACGGTTACGGCCGCCGGTTCGTGATCGACCACGGTTACGGAGCGCCCGGCAGGGACAGCGAAGCGCACAACATGGTATTCATCGACGGGCTGGGCCAGCATCATTCGGGCGGATCGACGGGGACGGATGGGAAAATCAGCGAGTTCCTGATGAGCGGTTTTGCCGACTATCTGCTGGGCGACGCGACGGCCGCCTACAATACCTATAGCGAATTCAACCGCAACGGCTACCCGTTTCCCGAAAACGACTGGTCTCCGGGACACATCGGCAGTAATCCGGTTGAATATGCGCATCGAAAGCTGCTGGTGGTCCACGGACCCGAAACGCCGCCATATTTCGTTTTAATGGACGAAATCGATAAAGACGGAACGATGCACACCTATCAATGGAGAATTCATACCGACGATACCAATGCGATCCACCTCGATCCCGACTCTATTCGAATCGGCGATGCAAACGGGTGGATGGATCTTCGTGTTCTCTCTCCCGATCTGGAATCTTACGCTGTCCAGGTCGAGCCATATGACAACGGGCACGAAGACCCGGATGCGAACGTCCTCAGATTATTCAAAAACGACGTCATCGGACGTTATACGGTGCTGATGCTGCTGGGTGACAGCCAGACAGCGCGTCCGTCGTACTCGAAGGCGGATTCGTCGTGGGGAACCGCGTTCCGGCTCGAATGGCCGGGGGGAATCATCGACCACTTCCTCCAGAACCACTCCGGCCAGACAGTGAACCATGCTGGAATATCAACAGACGCATCATTCTGTCTGATCCGTGCTTCCGGGTCCGAAATTACCAGGTATCTGCTGGCGGACGCCACAGCACTGGAGATAGGTGAAATTCCGTATGTCCGCGTGGACGGCAAACCTGTCACGCTGGCCCTGGATGGCGACCAGATCGCCATTAACCGCGAGAAAGTGTCGTTCCGGCTGTACGCGCCCTCGACCAGCCAGGTAACCTATCGCGACGATCCACTGCCCGTCCGGCGCGATGGAGCGTATCTGGTATCGTTAGACGGCATTGCCAGCCCGGACCAGCGGGTCGCCATTGAGGCATTTCCCAATCCGTCCAACTCAACGGTAAATATAATTATCGATATTGTGGCCCCGGGAGATACCGAAGTGGCCATCTACGACGTGGCGGGCAGGCTGGTGAGAACGATCTGGAGCGGGGATCTGCCCGCCGGGCCAAAGTCGTTCGTGTGGGATGGCCTCGACGATCGCGATCAACCGGTCTCCTCCGGGGTCTACCTCGTCCGGGCCCGGTCCTCCGGATTCAACAGCGTGAAAAAACTGGTTCTATTGCACTAGAATCTCCGCACCGACGCCCCCTCCCGTGTACTTTTATATCCACTAGATCATTATCATTAAAACGTTTGACCTCTTAATAAAATAATTTTAGAATGTTTTATCGCTAACTACGCAACATCGGACGTAACACAGCTACCACACGTACGATTTTTGCTGGATTTATCCCGAATCAGGTAGGAGTCGATCCATGTCCGTTTCATCCCAGACCACTAAAAAAGAAGATATCTGGATCCCGACCAGTTGCGGTCAGTGTTACTGCATGTGCGGCGTCAAGGCCCGCCGCCAGGACGGTGTCATCACTGAACTCGCGGGCAATCCCGATGCGCCAACCGGACGCGGGCACATCTGTGTTAAGGGGCTTGCCGCGCCGCACCTGCTCTATGATCCGTACCGGGTGAACTATCCCCTCAAGAGGACCAATCCCGAAAAGGGCCTCGGCGTCGATCCCAAATTCGAGAGAATATCGTGGGATGAAGCATTGGAAATCATAATTAAAAAACTTAAAGAATGTCAGGAACGCGACCCGAGAGGGCTGTTTTTCCAGGCAACCACCACACAGGCATCCGAAATCCGTTTCGGCGTCATCGGCTTTATGAAGGGATTCGGAACGCCGAATTACTGGGTATCGGGAGGCGGGCTCCATTGCGGAAACGGCGCCCACTTCATGAATGGCATCATGCACGTGTCATGGTCGATCATTCCTGATTTTGCCCACTGCAACTACGCGCTCAACTTCGGTTGCTCAAAAGGTCATGGCGCCGGGCATGTGGCCGTTCAAAACGCCACACAGGTGGCCGACGCACGCGTGCGCGGATTTAAAAATGTCGTGTTCGATCCTTTCCAGAGCGCGCAAGCGTCCAAAGCCCACGAATGGGTGCCGATCCGGGTGGGAACCGACGGCGCGCTGGCGTTGGGACTGGTCAACTCGCTTTTAAATGAACACGGTATCTACGACGCCGAATACCTGATGTACAAAACAAACGCGCCGTACCTGATCCGGCCCTCGGATGGCCGGTACAAACGCGATCCGGAAACCAACAATCCGCTGGTGTGGGACCTGGTCGACAACAAACCGAAAATCCACAACGATCCGTCGGTCACGCGGGTGGAGTATGAAGACACCGCCAACGAAGTGGCGCTGACGGGCAAGTATACCGTCGATGGCGAAGAATGCACCACGGGCTTCGAACTGCTCAAGGAACACGTCAAGAAATACACACCCGAGTACGTCGAAAAAATTACGTACGTGCCGGCAGCGACCATCAGCCGTATCGCCAAAGAGTTTGGTGAAGCCGCCGAAATCGGTTCGACGGTCACCATCGAAACCAGCAAGGGTCCGAAAAAAGTTCCCAAACGCCCCGTGGCAACGCATTTCTTCCGCGGCAGCCAGGGGCACACCAATTCGGGCTGGACATGTCTGTCGATCGATATGGTCAATCACATTGTGGGAGCGGCCGATACCTACGGCAGCGCGTTGGGCCTGGGGGCTGCCGTCGGACAGGGTTACGAACCCACCGGCAAACCGTACCAGATTCCGTATCCGTGTCCGGACGGGCTTCTCGTGGCCGGTGCCTGGGTGTACGACCACAAGCCTTACCCGCTACGCGAACCCAAGGCGCCGACGCGGCTGGATTTTCACGACATGTTTCCGACATCGATCTACAACGCGTTTACGATTACCGATCCCCGGTGGTTCGAAATGATCGAGCGGTTCAAGATCGGTTACAAGCCGGATATCATGGTCAACTTCGGGTCCAACTCCGTGATGACCATGGGCAACTCGACGACGGTGACGGAGAATTTTCTTAAAAAATTCAATTTCATCTTCTCGTTTCAGTTGTACATCACGGAATTCGAAGAGGCGGTTGCGGACATCGTGTTGCCCGACGCGTGTTTCCTCGAACGGTACACTCCGGCGGTAAGTTTTCCGTCGACGTTTTCGCATCCGCAGGGTGAGGACGACTGGGGATGGACGATTCGCCAGCCCGTTATCGAGCCGCTGCACGAAAGACGCGATTTCAACCAGGTCATGCTGGATATCTGCGAGCGCCTCGGTATCCAGGGCAAGTTCTACAAGGGCCTCAACGACTCAATCGGTGTCCGTTACGGTGGCGAGATGGACGAGAAATACAAGCTGGTGGAAGACGGAAGCGTACGCCACAGTTGGGAAGATATTACCGACCGTCTGCTTAAGGACCGTTTCGGCGAGGAGAACGGCCTGGAATCCGTCCGTAAAACCGGTGTATTCACCTGGCCAAAGAAAAAAGAGGATATCTACTGGAAATGGTTCAACCCATCCAGGGTCCCGATTTATTTCGAGTACTTTATCGATTCAGGTGAAAAAATCGACAAGTTGTGGAACGAGTATGGCGGCAAGGACTTTTTTGACTTCGACTGGTCACGGTTCAAAGCGCTCGCCGACTGGTACCCGTGTCCGACGCACACCGAGGAAAATCCCGAATTTGACATGCACACGTTTTACTGGCGTGCGGTAATGCATTGCAACTCGATGACGCAGCAGAATCCGCTTCTCGACGAGTGCGGGCAGGAAGATCCCAACGTGTACGCCGTGCAGATACATTCGGCAACAGCGAAGGAAAAGGGAATTGAGGACGGAGACAAGGTATGGCTGGAGAACCCGGTGGGTCACCGTGTGAAGGGCTGGGTGTCTCTCACCGAGGGTATCGAACCCCACCACCTCGCCATCGCCGCCGTCGCCGGCCACTGGGGAAACTTTATGCCCATCGCCAAAGGTAAAGGGACATTTTTTAACGATCTTGTGGAAATGGATCTTGGACATACCGATCCGCTCACGTTCAACCAGGATATCTGTGCGCGAGTGAAGATCTACAAGGCTAATGGAGACGACAGCTAGCAAATAGAAAGTTGCGCAACAGTTACGATCGGAGTTAGAAATGCCACGCTACGGAATGGTCATAGATCTAAAGAGGTGTTACGGCTGCTATGCGTGCAGTATGGCCTGTAAAACGGCGAACCACACTCCGCCGGGGGTTTTCTGGGCCCGGGTTCTGATGGGGGAAGTAGGGACTTACCCCAACGCGGTCCGGCAGGCGCTTCCGGTGCTGTGCATGCAATGCGAAGAACCGTCGTGTATGGAGGTTTGCCCGACCGGTGCCACTCAGAAAACAGACGAGGGGATTGTTATTGTTGATCAGGACAAGTGCATGGGGTGCAAGGCCTGCGTTATGGCTTGCCCGTACGGCGCGCGTTACAGCGTGGAAAAGTGGGAGAGCTATTTCCCCGAAGGCCTGCCGCTGTCGCCGCTGGAGGAGTTTAACAAAAAGGCATGGGAGGAAAAATCGGGCGTCGGGGTGGCGACAAAATGTGATTTCTGCCGCGACAAACTTGCCGAAGGCAAGGAGCCGGCTTGCGTTGAGGCGTGTCCCGCCAAGGCGAGGGTTATCGGCGATCTCGATGATCCCAACAGCGAGGTTTCAATTCTGATCAAGAGACACAGGGGAGAAGTGTTGAATCCGGAACTGGGAAACCAACCGAAGGTTTATTACCTGCTTCCCAGGTAGGACGGTCTACGAGGACAATTACGGCAATAAAACGAACCACGAATTGGGAGAAGCACTATGGATCCGAAAGTCAATGGGCAGTTGCAGCACGACTGGGCCTGGCTGATCGCCGCGTATCTGTTTCTGGGGGGTGTCGGCGCGGGCGCTTATGCCATCGGAGCCCTGAACAGTTTTCTGGGTGAAGGTCTCGGTTTGTCGACGAGTATCGGCTTGTGGATCGGATTTCCCGCCCTGGCGTTGGGGTCCGTTTTTTTAATCGCCGACCTTGGATCACCGTCCCGCGCGGTGCTCGCGGCGATGAAGCCGGGGACGTCGTGGATCGCCCGGGGCACATTGATTATCTCGTGCTTCATGATTTTGTCATTTCTGCACCTGGTTCTCTACCAGTTCACAGATGTCAGCCAATCCGTACTGAACGTGATCGCCGTTGGCGGCATCGTATTCGCTATCGGTACGATGGCCTACACGGGTATTTTGCTGGGAGCGTCCAAGGGAATCCCGTTCTGGCGCACCGGCGTGGTACCGGTATTGTTTGTCATATCGGCCGTGGTGACGGGGCACTTCACCATTATACTCGGCGTGGTGCTGTTCGGAGACGCCGCAACCACACTGGAACCGATGCGCACGATGGCGATCGAAGCCGTGGCACTGGTCGTACTCGAAGTGCTGGCGATCCTGTTCTTTCTTCAGGGGGCGTACCGGCAGCCGGACTCCAGGGAATCCGCCGAGAGAATCCTTCGCAAGCGGTTATTCACCATCGGATATTTTGTTCTGGGTCTCGCCGCGCCGCTCCTGCTGATGCTGCTCACATATCGCTCCCTTCTCGTTGGAGGCGACGGTGGCGGTACGCCGCTGATAGCGATTGCAGCGGTTCTTGGACTGTTCGGAGGTCTGGTTCTGCGATACGCAATCCTGGCGTGCGGCGCTCTGCCGACTCTCAATATGGCCGGCTTCGAATTCAGGAGAATTCACAGGCCCAAAGAACCAAAACCGGGCATCGGTTTGCTCCCGCCCCAGTAAAAATGGACGAGCCGGAGAATCAATCTCGAAGTCTCAAGTATGTACGTGCGGACCGTATTTCCACGGACGACGTGAACCAACCCGTCGAGTCCGAGCAGGTCTGTGTCGTCGAAGAAATCCCAATCACGATTGACGTCGAACGTGTCGAATCTTACACCGTTCTGTGCACTCCTACGGATATCGAAGCGATGGCGCTGGGGTTTCTGTTCACCGAGGGGCTGATCGACACTCTCGCCGAAGTTTCCTCCATCAAACCGTGTGAAGACGATCCTTACACCATACGCGTCCGATTGACGGGTGACGTGCCACATATCGGAGATGCCGGTAGAAATCTGCTGATTTCGTCATCCTGCGGCGCGTGCGGTACAGAGGACCTGGAGGAACGGATCGCCGCTCTGCCGGTGGCGGGAAACAGTCTGACGATCAACAGCCGGTTGCTGAAAACGGTTTACTCGGCGATGCACGAACGCCAGGAACTGTTCGACGCGTGCGGCGGTACGCACGCGGCCGTGTTGTTTGACGGCTCGGGACAGATCGTTGCCTGCGCCGAGGATGCCGGCCGTCACAACGCGCTCGACAAAGCCATCGGCAAATGCCTGCAGGCCGGGACACAGACTCCCGGACTGGGAGTCGCTTTGACAAGCCGGCTCAGCCTGGAGATGGCGGGTAAGTGCGCGAAAGCGGGTGTGGAACTGGTCGCCGCGGTGTCTGCGCCCACATCACTTGCCATCGAAGTGGCAAAAAGGTGCAACATCACGCTGTGTGCCTTTGTCCGCAACGACCGCGCTACCGTTTTCTGTCACCCCGGCCGGATTATCTCGGCTACCCGCTGACCGGACCCGTCGCCCGCACAATCATTGTTTGACCCGGCTTGATAAGGTTGGCACCTCGGAACCTATGCTGTAAAA
>CAYUDF010000089.1:0-8378 GCA_964443465.1 uncultured bacterium | reverse complement strand
CGAGCACGGTATCTATCTGAGTGTTCCTTTCGATTGCACCATCGGGGGACCGACACCCGCCGAGCGAAATGTGATATCGGGAAACACTGAAAACGGTGTGTACGTCATCGGGGGCGACAGCACTGTTATCTACGGTAACTTCATCGGAGTCGATATTTCGGGAAGCACGGGACTGGGTAACGGAATGAAGGGCGTGTTGTTGTCTTCTTCGTTATATGCCCCGACAGAAGAAGTGACTGGAAACACAATTGCGTTTAATGGCGAGCAGGGGGTAAGGGTCGAGCCAGTGACGATTATTTCCAACCACATTGTGACCCTCTCGAACGAAATGTATTCCAACGGATTGCTGGGTATCGACGTGGGTAGTGAAGGTGTAACCGTCAACGATGCCGGCGACAAACACCAGGATTTTCCGGTAGTTGACTCGGTGATTGTGACGAGTTCAACAACAACGGTGATGGGCGCGGTAACCGGCGACGCCGGTACCACGCTGACACTCCAGTTTTTCGCCAACGAATCGTGTGACGCGTCCGGTTATGGCGAAGGCCAGAGGTCGATCGGGACCACCGACGTCCTGCTCGACGGCACAGGAAACGGCAGTTTCGACGCAGCATTACCCGCGGCGGCGGGAGCCGGCGATATGGTCACGGCGACGGCGACGGCGGCCAACGGTCGTACGTCGGAGTTCTCCGCGTGTAAAGAAGCGATTAATACTCCTGTGGGATCGGGTGTAGTCGTCGATCCCGTGGACGATTCAACGGGCGAAGCGCCGGTAACATTAACGTTCGACGATATCACCGGCGGTGGCAATACCACGCTGGATATCAGTGACACGGGACCTCCGGGGCCGGGCACGTTCGACATCGGCGATCCGGCCACTTATTACCAGATATCGACAACAGCGAGTTATACAGGAAACATCGAGATCTGCATCCACTATGACGAGGCGGATATCCCGGGCGACGAAGCCGACCTGGCCATTCTGCACTTTGATACCAGCCTCGATCCGGACGCCTGGGTAGAAGTAACGACCAGCCTGAATACAACAACCAACGTGATATGCGGCATTACAACCGGCCTTTCTCCGTTTGTGCTGGCGGTCCCCGACGGCGGAACGGGCGCGGACGACGTCAGCGTGCCGACCCGATACGTGTTGTACCAGAACGTCCCCAACCCGTTTAACCCGAACACATCGATCCAGTACAACATCATAGAGGACGTCCGGGTAAATCTGGCGATATACGACGTGGCCGGGCGCCTGGTCAGAACGCTGGTCGATAAAAATCAGAGGGCCAGCCTTTACCAGGTTACCTGGGACGGCGTCGACAACGCCGGCCAGACGGTGGCTACAGGCATCTATTTCTATCGGCTTACTGCGGGTAATTTCGTCGAGACACGAAAAATGTTGTTACTGAAATAGGGGGAGCATCATGTCCAGAACCGTTCGATTATTCGAGGTCATGCTAGTTATTCTATGTCTTGTCGCTGTTGCCGCCACAGCGCGGTCGCCGCGGGAGGGCAAAAAACGGCCACAACCCGTTCAATTGGTATCTGACACTCCAGCACCCCCTTCTTTGATCGCAGCCGTCGTCGACACCGCTATACTTGCGGCATTCGATTTCGATGATCTGGGTGGACCGGATCCACAGGGATGGACTTCCGTCGATTTGACAGCGCAGTCGGGACAGTACTGGCATGTTGATGACTTTGCCGGTCTGGGCGGAGGGACGTTTGGTGCACTGGCGCCAATCGACGGTTCGAAGTCTCTGTGGTGCGGCGCCCGTCCGGGAACACCGGATCCTTGCAGCTACGCAACGTGGCCGGGTTACGGAAACGACTGGATTCAAACAATAGAATCAGTTGTGTTTGGAACATCCGGAGACGTCACGATCGAGTTCGACGCCCGGTTCGATTCGGAGGCAGGTTACGATTACACTACCGTTGAATATGAATCGGCCACTGGAGCCTGGTACAAACTGGCCGATCATCTTCAGGAAGAGTATCCGTCGGGCGCACCGAAGGATTCGTCGCTCAGCCTGTTGATCCCCGCCGACAGCCTGAATGATGAAGTCAGGTTCCGCATCACATTTCGATCGGATGAGGTCTTCAGCGACGAGGATGGCAGATGGGACAGCGACGGCGCGGTTATTATTGACAATCTTCGCGTCGGTGACGACTACGGATTCTGGGAAAGCCAGGATTTCGAAACTGAGACCATCGGGGACACCGCAACCGCCGACGGACACTGGTTCGCCAGATCAACAGAAGTCTACGGCGACTACGCCGCTCTGTTCGACGGCGCTTCTGTTCTCCAGGAAGATCCGGGTACAACCAACCTCTCCTACATGTGGGGGTTCTTTAACGGTTCGACCTACGACTATTCGTGCGGTAGCCACCCGGAGCAACAAGCCGTGCCCTACGGCAGGACGACAGACTGGGGAGAAATATTTCTGCACACCGCCATCCAGTCGCCGTGGATATCACTGCTGCCCGTTGCGGAAGAGCTGGCCGCCGGCGGCAGGCTGTATCTCGATTTTGATATCTACCGGGACCTGCCTATGGACAATCTGGTTTTTTATTACTGGGAAGTCCGCGCCGATGTGTCCGGGTGCCCTGAACCGTGGAATTACACAGGATTCTTGCGATATGGGGACTTTGACACCTGGTTCACCGTATCGGACGATATCACGGACGAGATTCCGACAGGGACGGACCAGTTCCAGGTGAGACTTTACGCGATAGACATGTGTGAATACTGGTGCGGTACGCAAGGCAGCGGCGACTGTCACAGTCACGCACCGTTGTACGACAATGTTTTTTTTAGAGTTTATACAGGCGCCGATTCCTTCTACGTGACCAACACAGACACGATCGGTCCCGGATCACTTTACGACGCGATACAACTCGCGAACGTCAACAGCACGCCGAGCACAATATTGTTCAACATCCCGGGACCGGGACCACATGTGATCTCGTCGCGATACGGTTTTTCGACCCCGTCCGGTCGGACCATCATCGAAGGCCGGTCACAACCCGGGTACACGGGCACGCCGCTAATCGTCGTCGAAGGTTTGTACCAGCCAGCAAACCCGGCCGGAATCCACCTCTACGAGGGCTGTGAGATCTACGGTGTCAGTATACGGGGATACGATGACGGAATCGTCGTATACGGGAGCAATACGATTGTTGATGGCTGTGAGGTCGACGGGTCTGGTATGTCGTGGGGTCGCGGTATCTACTATTACGGAGAATTCGGAGTTGAGAAATCCGTCGGATTAGTCCAAGACTGCATTATCCGCGATTTTGCCCAGGGGATCTACGTGTCAGTTTACTACTCCGGCAACGGCTATACGTTTCGACGGAATTCTATCTACAACAACACCGATCTGGGTATCGACCTGGGTTTGAGCGGCGGGCCTTACGTCAACCCGAACGACCCGCTAGATGCCGACACCGGCGCCAACGATCTTCAGAACTATCCGGATCTCGATTACATCGTGGTTGGTACGCCGGGGGCAGTGGGCGGATCGCTGTCAACCGAACCAAACGAGACCTGCGTCGTCGACTTTTACGCCAGTCCCGCTTGTCACTCGACCGGTTACGGTGAAGGCGAGATTTATCTCGGATCCAAAACTGTCGTAACCGACGCCACCGGCAACGCAGAATTTCACGCTAGTCTTTCGTCGATTCCATCGGGACACGTCGTCACGGCAACTGCGACTAACTCGCAGGGCAGCACGTCCGAATTCTCCGCTTGCTGCTCAAATGTCGCTTCCGTCTTTGTGGTTACGAATACCCTGAGCAGCGGCCCCGGCAGCTTCAAACTGGCCCTCGATATGGCCGACAGCAATCCCGACGTGAGCTTCATCCGGTTCAACATTTCCGGCGCGGGGCCCCATATAATCCGGCCGACCAACACCCTGATTCTTTCAGAAACGGTGATCGTCGACGGTTTCACACAGCCGGGTGCCGCGCCCAACACAAATCCGGTCGGCCAGCCGGACAACGCCGTTATACAGATCGAGATCGACGGGGGTCCAAACCACCTGTCGAGTGCATTTAATCTCATTTCCGGTACATCCACCGTGATCCGTGGCCTTGCGATCTATGACCTGAACTTATACGCGGTTTACATCAACCCCTCGGCGGCGGGGACGCGGGTCGAAGGATGCCGCCTCGGTACGAACGCCGGCGGAATGACCCCGGATCCGATCGGAACCGGGGTCCTGGCATCGGCGGATGGTTGTGTGATCGGAGGCTCGACGCCGGAAGCTCGAAACATAATCAGCGCGTGCACTTACGAAGCGGTCGAAATCCCGGCTGGCAGCGGCCACAAGGTTTGGGGTAACTACATTGGCGTTGCTGCTGACGGCGTGACACCGATGAACAATTTACGCAGCGGAGTTTTCCTGGGTACTAATGCGGTTACGGATATCCAGATCGGGGGATTGTATCCGGGGCAGTGGAATATCATCGCGAATAACGCGAGAAACGGCGTCACCCTGGCCAATAGCACCGGTATCAGGCAGAATCCGATATTGGGCAATTCGATCTACGGCAATAGCCTTCTTGGAATCGATCTTGGCGGTTACGGAGTAACCCCCAACGATCCCGGAGATGTCGACAGCGGGCCGAATGACTTACAGAACTACCCGGTTGTCAATTCCGTTACGACGTCCGCCGCCGGAACCCGCCTTCTGGGTTCGCTTAACTCGACGCTGAACGATTCGTTCCGGCTTGAGTTCTTCGCCAGCGACAATTGCGATCCGACCGGGTACGGAGAAGGCCAAACATACCTGGGAAGCGACAGCGTTCAAACGGATCCCGGGCCCGATGTGTCATTCGATATTACATCTCCGGTCGTGGTGCCCGGAGGCGTTTGGATCACCGCCACGGCAACCGATTCGCAGGGCAACACGTCTGAGTTCTCCCAGTGCTTCGAGTTCATCAACACCGCGGCAGGATCATACGTTGTAACTGTGCCACCCGACGAAAACGGCGGCACACCGATGACCTTGACGTTTGAAAACGTTGATGTCGCCGGCAATACGATGCTGTCGACATCGGGCACTTGCGACGGCTTGCCGGGCTCGTTTGTTGTGAGCGACCCCATGGTCTGCTACGACGTCTCCACCGACGCCACTTTTACGGGTATGATCGAGGTGTGTGTTGAATACGACGAGGACGCGCTGGCCGGCGACGAGACCAACGTCCGCCTCACCCACTGGGACGACACGCTGCTGCCCCCTGACTGGGTGGATGTCACGACCAGCGTGGACACCGACCTCAATATCGTGTGCGGAGAGGTATCACACCTGTCGCCGTTTGTGGTCGGGACCGGTAGTATCACGGGCATGGACGACAGGCCGACGTTGCCGACAACAAACGCGCTCCACCAGAACGTACCCAACCCGTTTAACCCGGTAACGACGATCCGTTACAACATCGTCGACAACAACCACGTGCGGCTGAATATCTACGACGTAGCAGGGCGCCTGGTTCGCACACTGGTCAACGAAAACCAGCGGCCCAACTATTACGAGGTCAGTTGGGATGGCACAAACGACACAGGCCAGACGGTAGCCACCGGTATCTACTTCTACCGGTTGACGGCAGGTAACTTCATACAAACAAGGAAGATGCTGCTTTTGAAATGATGCCCGAAAATTAGTGGTGGCGGCGCAAAAATTGTCCCTGTTTTTGTGATTTTCTGCGGAGTTGTGTGTCCTACAGAGGACGAACTTTCCGTACAACAAGGGAGACTCCAATGAATCGAACCGCCCGAATTCTTAGAATCCTGCTGGTCTGTTTGTGTCTGGTCGCCGTTGTCGCCTCAGCGCGGTCGCCGCGGAACGGAAAAGATCGGCCGCAACCCGTTCAATTGGTATCTGATACCACTCCACCCCCATCCCTGATCGCGGCGGCTCTCGACGTGATGGTACTCGCCGAGTTTGACTTTGAAGGTGTGGGAGTGGCGGACCCGCAGGGGTGGACATTGGTCGATATGACCGCACAACCCGGAAACTTCTGGCACATTGACGACTTCGCCGGCCTGGGCGGCGGAACAACGGGAGCGTTGAGTCCAATCGGGGATGAACAGTCGCTGTGGTGCGGCGCCCGGCCGACGCCTGGTTTGTGTCATTACGCCACACTGCCCGGTTACGGAAATAACTGGTTTCAGATATTTGAGTCGATAGAATTCCCGACGCTGGGCGACGTGGTGCTTGAGTTCGATGCCACGTTTGATTCGGAGTACGGCTACGACTTTACCTACATCGAATACTTGTCGGAGACGGGAAACTGGAACGTGCTGGAAGACAGCCTGATGGAAGACGTATCCGGTGCGCCACGGTCCATGTCGCTTGATCTTACCGCTCCCGCGGACAGTCTCAATAATTCTGTTAAATTCCGCATTACGTTCAAATCGGACGTGGTATGGAGCGACGAGGATGGACTTTGGGCCAGCGACGGCGCGGTGATCATCGACGACCTTCGCGTCAGCGACGACCACGGAACCTGGGAAGTCCAGGATTTTGAGGCCGAAAGCGTCGGGGATACGACTACCGCCGACGGCCACTGGTTTGCAACCACCCCGGAGGCTTACGGAGACTACGCTGGTTTATTCGACGGCGCGACGGTACTCCAGGAAGACTCCCTGGTGACCAACCTCACACACTTTTGGGGGTTTTTCAACGGATCGACCTATGACTATTCCTGCGGCGGGCACCCGGAGCAGCTGGCTGTACCCTACGGCAGAGCGTCCGATTGGGGAGACATCTATCTGTATAACGCCATCGAGTCTCCGTGGATATCTCTGGCCCCGGCGGTGGCTGAAATCGCTGGCGGCGGCAAGCTTTATCTGGAGTACGACGTGTACGGGGATCTGCCTCGCGACAACGTTGTGTACTATGCCTGGAAGGTCCAGGCTCGCGTGGCCGGATGTGCACAGCCGTGGAGACTCTATCCATACTTCAGGTATAAAGAGGAGAAGGTCTGGGAAACCTGGAACGTCGATATTACCGATTATATCCCTGCGGGCGCTACGGATATACGAGTTGGACTGTATGCCAAGGACATGTGTGACGCATGGTGCGGCGTTTACGGCAGTGGTGACTGTCACAGCCACAGCCCGCTGTTTGACGATGTGTCAATCAAGGTCTATAGCGGTATCGACACATTTTATGTGACCACCACCGATTCCCTGGGACCGGGATCTCTGAATGACGCGTTAGACTTTGCCGCATTGAACAGTACCAAGAGCACCATTCTTTTTAATATTCCCGGTCCGGGTCCGCATGTGATCTACACCCAGCGAGGGATCAAACGCCCGCTGTATCCGGTTGTCATCGATGGCCGGTCTCAGCCGGGTTATGCGGGCACGCCCCTGGTAGTGGTCGATGGTATCTATGACCAGAACGAAGATCGTGGAATTGCGCTGAAAGACAGTTGCGAAATCTACGGTATGGGTTTCCGATACTACGATCAGGGAATTCAGGTGAAGGGCGCCAACAACGTCATTGACGGCTGTGAACTCTACGGCATGAGCGGTGACGGATACCGCTACGGAGCCGGTGTGGAGATTTTCGACTCGGACGCCGACGGAAACCTCGTCCAGAACTGCGAGATATATTCCTGCCAGGTCGGAATCAACGCGTTATGGGGGACGGGCAATACGTTTCGGGCAAACCGGATCTACGGAAACGAAATACTGGGTATCAGCCTGTCAGGAACGGGGACGGTCACGCCGAACGATCCCCTGGATATAGATACAGGTTCTAACGACCTCCAGAATTTCCCCGAACTCGATTACATCGTCCCCGGCACACCGGGTGGCGTCGGGGGCACGCTATCGACCGAACCCAATGAGACCTGTGTCATCGATATCTACGCAAACCCCACTTGTCACTCCACGGGGTATGGTGAAGGTCGAATCTATATCGGATCAACAACGGTGACGACCGACGTTTTTGGTCTCGCGCGGTTTCACGCCAGCGTAGACTCGGTGCCGGTTGGACACCGCGTCACCGCAACCGCTACCAACTCGCGCGGCAGCACATCCGAGTTTTCTGAATGTTGTTATACTTTCGGATCGGTGTACGAGGTGACCAACCCGTTGGGCTCGGGGCCGGGATCTTTGCGTCAGGCGAGTATATACGCCAATTCCAACACGGACGTCAGCCTGATACGTTTCAACATTCCGGGGCCGGGCCCGCACGTAATCTACTCAACCCATCAGTATACGCTACTGAGGACAACTATCATCGATGGCTTTACACAACCTGGAGCATCGCCCAACACCAACCCGCCCGGTCAGCCCGATAACGCTGTTATCAAAATTGAAGTGACCGGGCGCAATACAGAACTTTCTATCGGCTTCA
>CAYUDF010000088.1:0-8413 GCA_964443465.1 uncultured bacterium | reverse complement strand
GGATCGTCACACGAAGCAGTACTTCGAGATGTTCGGCAACCGAGCCATTTATCACGACGGATGGGTGGCCGCCACAAAACACCGGACGCCGTGGGGCGGAGCGCCAGACGGCCCGCTCGATCAGGACAAATGGGAACTGTACCAGGTTACGGAGGACTTCAGCCAGGCTAACGACCTCGCCGGGTCCAACCCGGACAAGCTCAAAGAGATGCAGGACCTGTTCATGAAAGAAGCCATCAAATACAACGTCCTGCCGCTGGATGATCGTACATACGAGCGATTCAACGCAGCAATTGCCGGTCGGCCGGATCTGATGGGCGACCGGAAATCGCTGACGGTGTATGAAGGCATGACCGGCATGATGGAGGACGCGTTCATCAACGTGAAGAACCGCTCCCACACGATTACCGCCGAGGTGGAAATCCCGAAAGGTGGCGGCGAGGGCGTGATCCTGTGTCAGGGCGGCCGTTTTGCCGGCTGGAGCCTCTACATGAAAGATGGCAAGGTCTCGTTCGTGCACAACTGGGTCGGCAAGGAGCGGTACACCATCACCGCGCCGCAACCGCTCTCTCCCGGCAAAGTGTCGATCCGCTACGAGTTCGACTACGAAGGCGGCGACAAGCCCGGCATGGGCGGTACGGGCACCATATACATTAACGGAAAGAAAGTGGTCGAGGGCCGAATCGAGAACACCACGCCGTTCAGATTCTCCGCCGACGAGACCGCTGACGTTGGCGTGGACGAAGCCACTCCCGTGACCGAGGTATACAAGGAGCGTCACAACGAATTCACCGGCAGGATCGAAAAGATAACTATCGAGTTGAAGTGAATCTAAACGAGTGCGCCCGTCCCTGTGGCGGGCGTACTCCATAAAAGCACCCCTGCCCTGACCCCTTGGGATCGTTCCACATCGTAAATGGTAAATTGGCTACAGTCCGCGCCAGGATTCGGGCCGCAGGATGGCGGGATCGTCGAGTGCGGCTTCGATGGATGAGAGCATGGCTGCCTTGTCCTTCTGGAAAGTTCCGGCCAGGGCCAGGTAGTTGGAAGCGTGATTGGAGCGAAAAACGATACCGTCCTCCTGCACACAGTCGACCAGATGTCGCAATTCGATAAGCATCTCCTGGGGTGTGAGCAGGCGCCATTCTGGATCGCCGAAGGCCTCTTCAAAAGACGGTGTACGCGGGACGAGCATCAGTGTTAGCGCCGAGGCGAAGCGGGGCCGGACGCGGTCGATCAGGCGCGCGGTCTGTTCGGCGTGTTGTCGGGATAGACGCGGACCGCCGAGGCCGAGGATAACAGTTGCTGAAATATCCAGGTCGGCCTTTGTTGCCTTGCCGCAGAGACTCGCTATTTCATCCTGGGTGAATCCCTTGTCGATGCGGCGCAGCACTTCGTCGTCGCCCGACTCAAACCCGACGTAGAGCAGGCCGAGTCCGGCGGCACGGAGGCGTTCGAGATCGGCGACAGTCTTGTTGCGGAAATTGCCGGGGGAGGCGTAGCTGGAAACCCGCTTCAACCCGGGCAGTTGTGTGTACAGTCGTTCGAGAATTGCGAGCAGGCGTTCGGTGCTGAGTGAGAGCGCGTCGCCGTCGGCCAGAAAGACGCGCTCCACCTCGCGGTAGTGTTTGCCTGCCCAGTCGATCTCGGCGAAAAGTTCCTCAGTCGGTCTCCGCCGATAATGCTTGGTCTGATACGTCACACAGAAAGCACAACGGTTGTGGGAGCAGCCGAGCGTTGCCTGCAGTATCAGCGAGTGTGCCTCCGACGGCGGGCGGAACACTGGTTCGTCGTAGTGGATCATTGATTACCCCGCTGAGACTATATCCTGGAACGGATACCCGGAATCCGGACTCCGGGTATCCTATCTACAGTTTAATTTTTTGAGTTTAAACCCTTGGCGGTGCGGTCTTCCAGCGGAGGCGCTGGCGTTTTCCTGGGTGGATTGCTTTTTAAAAGCTTCAACACTTCTTCGACCACCTTTTCGATCTGGGGGTCGCGGCCCTGAACCAGGATATTGGGGTCATCCAGCACTTCAAAGTCCGGTGACACACCTTCACCCTCCCAAAACCAATGACCGTCATTGTCATAAAGCCGGGCTCCGGGAAGAGTGATTCCTCCGCCATCGATTAACCGGTGGCCGGTGGCCGGTCCGACCAGAATACCCAATGTGCGCTCACCCACAATGGGTCCGGCTTTCAATTCCTGAAACGCCCATGGCAGGCCATCACCCCCGGAACCAGCCCAACCATTAATAAGCATCCCGACCGGTCCTGTGTTGGTTTTTACTGGATGGGTGTGATCTTTACCATGCCGCCAATGCAAGTTGTACACGACAGGCCGTTGCAGCAGTTCCAGAAAACGATCGGCTAACTGTCCGCCAGCGTTAAAGCGTTCATCGATGATAAATCCCTTTTTATCCAGTTGCCCGTAATACATTCGTACCAGCTCCAACTGTCCGCGGCTGCTGGTATTTGACATGTACACATATCCGAGCTGACCGTCAGAAAGTTTATCCACCATCTTTCGGTTGTTCTCAATCCATTCCAGGTAGCGCAGGCTGGATTCTTCCCGCTGGGTCAGGCATTTGACGACAAGTTGTTTGCTGTCTTCCTTTTTGCCCGAGTGGCTGACGGCCAGGGAAACAGTTTTTCCTGAAAGCCCTTCAAAGGCGGCATACGGATCTTTTTCGGGGTCCAGCTTAACTCCGTTCACTGACAAAATATAATCGCCGGTTTTTACTTCCACCCCGGGTTGATCGAACGGTGACCGTACTTCCGTATCCCACACCGCCGGGAAAACAATGCGTTTGATCCGGTACAGATTGTCTTTCATTTCCCAATCGATGCCTAAAAATCCGGTAACGCGGGGAGATACACGTTCGGTGTCGCCACCAAATGTATAGGTATGGCCGGCACTGAGTTCAGAGAGTAAATTCGACTGAATATTGCTGACATCCCAGCGGGTGCGGGCGTCCGCTAACAAAGCGCCGTAGCGGTCACGCATTTCCTTCCAGTCAACCTGATGCATATTGGGATCGTAGAAAAAATCCCGGTACCGGCGCCAGGTATCCAGGAATATTTGACGCCACTCTTCCCGGGGCACAAGGTCCATCACCAGACCATCGGTCGGGATGGGTTTTTCAATCTTTTGTTTTGGTTTTGGCTGGATGATCCCGTATTTGCCTTTGCTGTTGACCAACAGGGATTTTCCATCCGCTGTCACCACAACCCTGTCTACACCGGAAATAATCGTTTTTTCTTCGCGCTCCTCCAGATCATAAAAGATCAAGGAGGCTGATTTTTCTCCGGAGCCCGTATTGGGGCGTCTCAGATAAACCAGTTTTCCCTCGAAAGGGAACAGTGCCCCGATGTTACCTGCTTCCGGCGGCAGCAAAACAAGGCGGGCCTCCAGGCCATCAAAGTCCACCTCAACGACGTCTTCGGATTCATCCTTGTCGGATTTGTCTTCTTCCTTTTCCGCTTTTTCATCTTTCTTTTCTGGTTTCTCTTCCTCCTTTTTTAATTCATCATTTTTAGGTTGGAGGAGCGAAGGCACATCGGTGGTCAGACTGAGTGAAGCGATCTGGGTAGCATTTGGATACACCCAGGTCCCGTCACCCATGTCCGAATAGGCGGCGGACATACTGCGATTGGTGAGATAAAACAAGTACTTGCCGTCCGTGCTGAAAACCGGGTCTGTATCTTCATAAAAACTGCTGGTTACCTGATAAGATTTCTTTTTCTCAACATCATAAAGGAAGATGGCATTATTGGCGTTGTCCATGCCTTGAGTGAAAACAATCCACTTTGAATCCGGAGACCAGGCGATTGAATAGCCATAGCGGGATCCATGACCGGTATTCCAGTTTGTATTGCCGGCGACTGTCACCTTGCCGTTTTCCACATCCATGACAGAGATGTCATTGGTCTCATCAATGAAAGCCAGCTTGCTGCTGTTTGGTGACCAGAACAGGGTATAACCGTATCCTTTCTTGCGGTGTGTCATCTGTTTTGCTTCTGACTGGCCATCGCTCGGTTGCAGATATATCTCGTACTCTCCAGAGCGGTCACTCCAGTAAGCAATCTGCTTCCCGTCCGGAGACCAGGCAGGCTGGTTGTCGAATGCACCGCTGCTCTTTGTCATATTGATGGTAAATCCTTCGAGGGCGGGCACATTAAACAACTCACCCCGAGCCTCGAACACAATACGTTTTCCCTCGGGAGCGGCCGTCATATAGCGGATATTATCGCTGACATCCTGTGATCTGGGCATTTCCACGGAAAGATCACTGACAACATCTACTTCCACTTGCTTGTACTGGTGGTTCTCCAGGTCCATCAAATACAGTGAACCACCGGATTCGAAGACGATATCCCGGTTTCCGGCTGACATATAAGAAATATCAAAATCATCGAAAGTGGTGATTTGTGACGATGTTTTCGTTTTTGTATCATAGACCCAAATGTTGAGGCGCATGTTCTTAGCCTGATCCGACAGGAAGTAGACTTTGTCTCCCACCCAGGCCGGCTTGCCGTCATTGGCGTTGTTATTGGTGATGTTTTCGGCGGTGTTGTTCCGAAGATCAAAGATGAAAATATCCGAGGCCAGCCCCCCGCGATAACGTTTGAAAGGGTAGTTCTCAGTAATCTTCGTAATGTAGGCCAGATAATTACCGTCGGGCGAATAACTCGCCAGTTCTCCGTAAGGCACCGACAATTTTTCCGGGAATCCACCGTCCTTATTTACCAAATAGAATTCCCGCATGCGTCGACGGCCACCTTCACGGGATGAAGCAAACAAAAGATGCTCGCCATCGGGATGCCAGTCGATTAACCGGTCGGAAAAAGAAGGATAGGTTACTCTGGTCGGTATGCCCCCCAGGACAGGCATCACATACACGTCCTCGTTTCCGTTATAATTAGCCGTGAAGGCGATGTATTTGCCGTCGGGTGAAAATCGGGGCCAGGATTCCTCGCCGGGTGAGTGAGTAACCTGGATTGCCGTCCCTCCTGTTTTGGGCATGACCCAGATATCACCTCCATAAACAAAAGTAATCTGGGTGTCAGATACATCCACATAACGCATAAGTTTGGCGTTAATCTGGGCATGTGCGTTGTTGAACAGGAATAGAACACAAAATGCTAAAAGGAACTTTTTCATAAAAACTCCTCACGCTGATTAGACTAGTGATTTGTATACCGGGTACAACGGATAAAGAAAAAAACGCTGTTTCTCCCTGGGTAGTAAACATATTACGCGAATCTCTCCTGCCGATCCACGGGTAACATCCCTTCCCGCACCCTGTTGGGATCGTTCCATCCGATCGCCAAACAGCTTGACGTTGCGTGAGTTGGGTGGAAGTGTGATATTGTTTTAGTCGATTCACTCACCGAACCGGAGTCTGGGGACATGGCCGAACAGGTTGGATTTAAACGAAATATGACCGTTTTTACAGCACTGAATTGCCGCGATACTTTACTCGTCCTTGCCCTCGCGGCATTCTTATCCGCGTTTGTCACGTCTTGTGGAGAAAATCCCGCAAATACAGAAACAAATCCAGATCCGGGGAAACCAGATCGGGATTTGTTCCTTGCGAGACGGGACTTTAATGTCGGCGGGACGCCCTTTTCGATTTGCGTCCGTGATTTCGATGGAGACCAGCACAACGACCTTGTGGTGGCCAACATGAATTCCGATGACGTTTCGGTCCTGTTGAACAACGGCAACGGAACGTTCGGGGTGGCAGCGAACTACGGCGCTGGCAACAAGCCCAGTTCGGTCTATTCATGTGACCTGGATGGCGACGGGGACAACGACCTGGCGGTTGCGAACGCTGCATCCAACAATGTATCGATCCTGCGCAACAACGGCAACGGGACGTTTGCAGCTGCGTCGAATATTGCTGCCGGTGACAGCGCCAGTTCGGTCCATTCGCGAGACCTCGACGGCGACGGGGACAATGACCTGGCGGTTGCGAATACCAATTCTGATAGTGTTTCGGTTCTTTTGAACAATGGCGACGGGACGTTCAGCGCAGCAGCGAATTACGGGGCGGGTGCCGGTCCGAGTTCTATCTATTTGTGTGACCTGGACGGCGATGGCAACAACGACCTGGTTGTGGCGAACACCAATTCCAATGACGTCTCGATTCTGCTCAATAACGGCGACGGGACGTTCGGAACGGCGGTGGCGTACGGGGCGGGCGACGGTCCGAGCTCGGTCTATTCGTGTGATTTTGACGGCGACGGGGACAACGACGTCGCTGTGGCCAATGCCAATTCCGACGACGTCTCCATTCTGCTCAATAACGGCGACGGGACACTTGGATCGGCTGTCAGTCATCCCGCGGGCGCCCACCCCAGCGCGGTTTATTCGCGCGATTTCGACGGCGACGGCGACAACGACGTTGCAATAACAAACTTCCGATCGGACAAGGTATCGGTTTTGTTGAACAACGGGGATGGGACCTTTGCCCCCTCTGTTGACTATGAGACCGGAGGTTATCCCTATGGAGTCTGTTCCCGCGACCTGGACGGCGACGGCGACAACGATCTGGCGGTGGCGAGCGCCGGGTCCAAGAACGCATCGATTCTTTTAAATAACGGAGACGGAACTTTCATAACCGCCGAAATGCTCGATACAGGCGACGGCCCACACGCCGTCTTTGCCATCGACCTCGACGGCGACGGGGACAACGACCTCGCAGTTGCCAATTACTACAGCGACGACGTCTCTGTTTTTGTCAACGGTGGGAGAGCGGACTTCGGATCAGCGGCGACCTATGCGGCCGGCGACGGAGCGATTTCAATATATTCCAGCGACCTCAACGGCGATGGGGACAATGATCTGATGACAGCCAACTTCGATGGTAACAGTATCTCTGTACTGTTGAATAACGGCGGCGCGACGTTCAGTCCCGCCGTGCTTTATACACCATACCATGTGGCTCACGATGTCTTCGCCAGTGATCTCGATGGCGATGGGGACAATGACCTGGCCGTGGCCAACGCAGGCTCCGACAACGCCTCTATCCTTCTGAACAACGGCGATGGAACGTTTGTTCATTTGGCCAGCTATGATACAGGCATCTTCTCCTGTTCGTTATACCTCTGTGATCTCGATGGCGATGGCGACAACGATATGGCGGTGGCCAATATTGCGACCGACGACGTGTCGGTCCTCCTGAACAATGGCGACGGCACTTTTCAGAATGCGGTTAACTACCGGGTTGGTGACGAAGCCTACGGTGTTATCTGTCGCGACTTCGATGGCGATGGTGACAACGATCTGGCCGTGGCCAACGCCGTGTCGGGCAACGTTTCGGTCCTGCTGAACAGCGGGACGGGAGAGTTTGCCGCTGCGGTCAACTATGGGGAAGGTTACACTTTCACTTCAATCTATTCCTCCGACCTGGACGGCGATGGACACAATGACCTGCTGCTCGGAAACTATTACGCTTACAATATCGCTGTCCTGTTGAACCACGGGGACGGGACGTTCGGAACGTCTTTGTATTATGGGGCCAGCAACCGTCCTCGTTCGGTCTTTTCCCGGGATCTTGACGGAGACGGGGACGAAGACATGATCACGACCAACTACGGCGCCGCCAATATCTCCGTTTTGCTGAACCGTTCGAACAATTGAGCGATTTCCGCCGCCTCCACAAGCCGCAGCTCCGTACGGGTGAGACGACCACGGCCTGTCCTCGCTCCCAGCCCTCGATTCCGGGACCAACAGCGTCAGGATCACCCAGTTCCCGGCCATCCGCGCCCTCGACGGGTCGGTGAGCTTCCGGATGGACTGGGGCAAGAGAAGTTTTGTGTCCGGCGGTGAATCCGCGCCCAACACCTGGTATATCAAACACGCAAAAGGCGCAGAAGTGGCGGTTCACGAGTGCTTTTTTACCGCCAGGGGACTGGGCAAGGCAATGGACATCCAGCCTCTACGAAGCCACCTATATTTCGAACTACGTCCACACGCCACCGGCCGGCTTCGGCAAAATTATGAGCGTCGTGGAACCGCGACTGGCGGTCGGATATCACATCTGGCCCAATCCTGAGTACTTCAACGAGGCGGTCGCCGAAGTGTCCAAGACCTACGACGGTCCCTACGTGCAGGCCACCGACCTCACCGTGATTAATGTCACCGACGAACATGTAATCGTAAGGGAAGCGGTGGTCTCCGAGCTCGTTCTTCCGACGGGCACGACCCAGGGCTATCTCGACGCCTACCGTACGCCGACCGACGCCAACACCAAGATTACGGAGTTCCTTTCATCGCAACGCTGGGAGGGATTTACGCCGGCGCCGCTGCCGAAGAAATAATCTTGCGAATTCCCTTCAGGTATACATACATGTGTATGAAATACTGAAAGGTGTTGTCAGGGACGTGTTTATATTGGAGATTGCGC
>CAYUDF010000087.1:0-8429 GCA_964443465.1 uncultured bacterium | reverse complement strand
ACCGTCGATCCGGTCACCATGTAGTCCAGTTGGTCGGTGGGGACCTTCCTCTTGCCCAGGATCAGGTTTGCCGATTCGCCGGCAAACTGGCCGATATTGACCTCGGCAAGCGCCGACGTCTGCCAGGCGGGGAAGTAGCTGCTTCCCCACGTTCCGTACGGAATTCTTGCTCTTGGAAACATCATCTCTCCATTCTTCATCGTCTTACGGCGATTATGCTGCAGTCGCGTCATCCGGAAATCTCTATTTACAGCGGGGTTAAGACTGACAGCATAAATCGCCCAGGCTGAAACTCGTAAATGGCGATATAAAGTCAGTAGTATAAAACAAACAGCCGGTTTGTTGTAGTCGAATAGCTGAGTACCCCCATAGATTTGAATTGACGGGCCGTAAGCGAATACCTATAGTTTAAACAGCCCCTAACTCATCGAACGATAGTGCTTTATGAAAAAAGCGCTTGCTGAACATCCACTGCGACCGGGAACTTTGAAGTCGATTTAGAAGCTGTTCCCTGGAAACGGGCGAAAATCCGTGCAATACAATCGGTCAACTGCCATAGAATCGCCGGCTCCGGTGACATCCCAAACGCCGCTCGAAATGAGCGTTAGCGTAGTAAAGGATGTCGATCGCGAAGACTGGGCGAATCTCCTCGCGCAAGATCCCCGATCGACTTTTTTTCACACGATTGAGTGGGGAAAGTGTCTCCACAGCGCGCTTCCCGGATGGGAGCGGTATTACGTTGTCGGGATGCAGGGCCACCGCCTGGCGGCGGGGTTACCCCTGATGAGATATACCAAAAGGGGTTTTTCTGCCCTGCTGTCCATGCCGTTCGGCACGTACGGCGGGCCGCTGGTCGGCGAGACAGCCAGCCTGGAAGCGGGAGGACTGTTATCGGCACGGTTTTTCGAGGAGGCCCGGAGAAGCCGTGTGGCTTTCGCCGAGCTGGTCGACCTGCCTTCCCAGATCACTCCGATGTCGTCCAAAGATATCCGGCAGGTGGAAGACGAAACCCGGATGTTAAATCTGGACGCGGGTTTCGAAGAGTTGCACCGGGGATTTAAGCCATCCAACAGAAACAAGATTCGTAAAGCGCAGAAATCGGGCGTTGTCATCAGGCGCGCGAGACGCAGGGATGACTACCTGCGCTACCACACCCTGCTACTCGATTGCTCGAAAAACTGGGGCGGCCGCGTTCGTTTCGGAAAGCGGTTTTTTGAAGTGCTGTCGGCCATCGACGACGGTTCGGTCCAGCTGTGGCTCGCCGAATATAACGGTGAAGTGGTCGCGGGGTTGCTCAATTTTATGCACGGCAACAACGTGATGAACTGGGGCGCTGTCATGTTGCGCAGCGCACGTTCGCTTTCACCGATGAACCTGCTCCACGCGGAAGCGATCCGGGACGCCGTCAACCGCGGCTTGACGATTTACAACTTCGGTTCGAGTGCGGGATTCAAGGGAGTCGATCAGTTCAAGATGACGTTTGGCTCCCATCGGGTTCCGTACCGCCACCACGTAATGCAAAAGCGGTGGTTTTCGATTCTCAAACGCTGGTCGAAGCGCCGGCGAACCTGATTCGATTTACCGCAGCGAGAATACCACATATTTACCACTGGTTACACCACATCCACAGAAGACATGAAAAAAACACCGATTATCACAGCAATTGTCTTGATTCTGGCCGCCGGCGCCATCGCAATAGTTTTCTGGAAAACCGGTATCTTCGCTGAGAAACCCATCGGAACCTTGACTTCGTCGAAATCCGTTCCCCTGGACTCGTTTGTGGTCGAGCGGGACCTCGTCCGCGAAGGCGGTGGCTATTGGCGGAAGCGGAGGGAGCCCGCGCCCGGCGAGCGGGAAGAGATGATGGAAAAACTCCGCAGCCTTCCCTATGTGACCGGTTCTCAGACGCCGGCGCTTCGCACCGGTGTTACCCTGCACGACGAAAAACGCGCTTACCGGGGGTACAATCTCTATTCTTCGGCTCATGCGCCGGAGGCGTATTTATGCGACATGGAAGGCGACGTGATCCACCAATGGCGGCTGGAACGAAAAACAGCGTGGCCGCACAGGGACGAGTTCGACCCGAGCCGGCCGAGGCACTATTTTCGCCGGATCCACGTGACGGACAACGGTGACCTTCTTGCTATTTTTGAATACACGGGCATTGTGCGGATCAACGCGGCGTCAGGGTTGGTGTGGGCGCGCCAGGGGTGGAATCACCACGACATGTTCGTTGACGATGACGAAAAAATCTACGTGCTCGGCAGGGACGTCGACGTCACCGGTCATTTCGCGGCGGTGTTCTACCACGAAGACAGCCTGCCGCCCCAACGATACGTTAACGGGCGCTGGGTGTATGACGAAAACGTCACCGTGTACGGACGCAGGGGCATGCTTCTGGACAGATACAGTCTCGTCGAGTGTCTTCAAAACTCGCCGTACGCATTTTTGCTGGACCGCGTCGACGAGTTCGACGAAAAGGAACCGGTTGATCTCCTGCACTCGAATACGATCGAAATCATGGACGGACGTTTCGAGAAACGGTCTGAGTATTTCAAAAAAGGAAACCTGCTGACATCATTCCGGAACCTGTCTACCATAGCGATTATCGATCCGGAATTACGCCAGGTGGTGTGGGCCATGTCGGACGCGTGGATGTTTCAGCACGATCCCCGGATAGTGAAGAACGGCAGGATGCTGGTTTTCGACAACTATTACCGTGGATTTTCCCTGGCCGACAGCCCGCCCTTTTCCCGCGTTGTTGAATTTAACCCGTTCACACGCGATGTGTACTGGTCGTACGAAGGCGATTCGACCCAACCTTTCTTTTCCTCGCTGATGGGAGCCAATCAACCGCTCCCCAACGGCAACGTCTTGATAACAGAGTCCGATTTTGGCCGTGTCTTTGAAGTCACTCGAGACGGGGAGATCGTGTGGGAATTCAACAGCCCGCACCTGTCCGGGGAAAACAGTGAATTCGTTGCCACGATTCCGGAGATGATACGCCTCGAACCGGACTTTCCGGTCAATGACGTCAAGGTGGAATACAGTCTGAAAAAGGATTCCGGTCAATGACGGCAACCGTGATATTTGCGGGAGGGTTGTTTGTGGTGAACAACGCCCTCGCGGTGTATCTGGCCGTATCGATTGCAGGGCTTATGGCGGGTGGGGAAGACCGCTTGCGACGCGCCGTGCTGACCCTCGCCAATTTCGGGTTGATCGTATTTGCCGTCCAGTTGTTGATCGGCAGCTTCGGCCTGCTCACTCCGATCGGGTCGCTGGTTGTGCTGGTTGTGTTAAACGCCGGTTTTTTCTTTTTTCGCGGGTCACGGTCGGCGAAGGGAGAACAACCCGCGACGGACAAGGGCAAAAACCCTCCCGAAAACGTGTGGTCCAGGTTGTCACTGGTTCTTCTGTCGGGCGCACTTGCGGTGTGGTTTGTGTATGCGGTTGTGCTCGGCACGAAACACGGTTTTGACGATCTTGTCTATCACACCACGATTGTAGCCGGCTGGCTGGTCGATCAGCGCATCACACTCGACCCCTTCACATACCAGGCTTATTATCCGCTCAACGCGGAGGTATTGTCGTCGTGGTTCATGCTGCCGTATCACACCGACGCGTATGCCAGCATAACGGCGCTGTACTGGGCCCTGTTGTCGGCGCTTTCGATTGTGTCGATCGTGTATTCGCGGACCGGTTCGATGGAAAGGGCTCGACTGGCGGCGGCGCTGTTTGTCTGTGCGACCGGTGTGCACGCGCTGGATGCCTACCAGGGGATCATCCGCAGTTTCGCCGCCGTTGACCTGGCGGGACCGGCGATGCTGCTGGCCGCGGTGGCTGTGATGTCGCGTCCGTCCTCCGAACGGGCGGCGCCGGGCGTAGGAGAAGTTTTTTATCTGGGGCTGCTGGCGGGATTTGCTGTAGGGGTCAAGGTGTCGTTTGCCCCGGCGGCGCTGGTCCTGATGGTGTGGGTGCTGGCGCTTCGCTATCGGCGAATGTCGCCGTCCGCCGCCGGTAGCGGGCTGTTGGTATTTGCCGCCGGCTTGTTGTTGACGGGGATTTACTGGTACGCGAGAAACCTGATTGTGACGGGCAACCCGCTGTTTCCGGCGGAATTTGGTCCATTCGGCGGCCCGTTTGGCAAAGTGGAACAGCTCCGCACCACGATGATGCACTGGATCCGGCAATCTCCCACCGACGGGGAACAGTGGGGTTACATACTGGGAAAACTGTTCAACTGGCCATGGCAACTGGGTATCCTGGCGTTCGCCGGATACGTCGTGGCCCTGTTCCGCATCTTCCGACCGGGCGCCAGCGAGACCTTTCGTGGCGCGCGCCCCGTGGCCGTGATATTGGCGACCATCGGAATTGCGCTGCTTCTCACCCACCCGTTCGCCCCGTTTTCCGGCACCATCAATCGGCCGCAGGTAAATCTGCGCGTCGACCTTCGATTTCTGATATTTTCGTTCGCCGCGGGTATGATCCTGTTGTCGATGTTTTTCAGCACCCGCGGCCGCGTAAACCGGGTGTGGACCGTGTTGGCGGCGGCCGGGGTTGTGTCCACGATGTTGTTTGCGGGTCGTTCGGGGTTATACTTTCTGATCGGTGCGGCGGTCGCCACGTTGTGTTTGTTTCTGTGGCCGATGGTGCGGGATAGATTTACCTTCCGGCGATCGGGCGAGCTGGTCTCTGTTGTGATCCTGGTGTTGCTGGCCGTGTGGTACCCGGAGAAGTATGTGAGAACATCGGTGGAGCTTTATACCGATGCGCCCAAACAGAACTACGTTGCCCGGCTGGAGAAACTACCCGACGGGTCGCGGTTGGCCATGTTCACCCATCTGCCCACCGAATACAGCTGGTACTACAAGCTGTATGGCCGCCGGCTCCAGCACGTGCCCGTACCGCTCAACGAAAACGGGGCTCCGTACGTGCCGCTGCACGTTGCCTGGCCGGACAGATTCAATTCGTGGTGGGGGGTATGGAAAACAAACACACGGGCTGTCAATCAGGCGCGGTTTTACCAGAATATAAAGCGGGCCGGGGTCCAATACGTGATTGTCACCCGGCCCGAAAGAAGGAACTGGCCGATCTATTACCAGTTCATGAGTCGCCCGAACGTCGCCGAAAAGATTTTCGAAGACGAATGTTCGGCGATGTGGAAGCTGAAATAACCGCTACATGGCCGAATTCGATTTGGCCCAGGTTGTGCCCGGCTTTTCCAGTGCGTAATACACTTTGATATCTTCTTCTTCGTCGAAGATCTGCGGTACCACCTGGAGCTCCATCCCTATTTCGATATCCTCTTCCTTTATTGATTCTCCGATCCACGCCAGCAGGCGACCGGTCTCCTCCAGGTCGACCACGCCTACGGTGTAGGGAACAACGTCCTCAAAACCGGTGGGCGCCGCGACAATCTTGGTGAAAGTGTGCAACGTCGCCTTGCCGCTGATCTCGAAGAATTCAAAATCGTCGCTCATGCATTCGCCGCAGTCCGCCCGCGGCGGAAACGACGTGGCGCCACATTTCTTGCAGCGCGAAGCCATGATGCTGCCGTCCTTCAAGTACTGGGCGAAGTCGGCGACTTTTGTGAACGGAGAAAAGTTGACTAGACCGAACCACTTGAACATGACTAATCCCTCCTCATGACCTGAACAAAGCAATACTGCCCGATCCCGCCAACGTTATGGGTGAGACCGACGTCCGCGTCGGCTACCTGTCGTTCTCCCGCCTCGCCCCGCAGCTGCTTGACGATTTCGGTTGTCATTGATACTCCCGTTGCGCCGATCGGGTGGCCTTTCGATTTCAGACCACCGTCCACATTAACGGCGACCTTGCCTCCGATGTACGGCTGTTTTTCTTCGATGAATTTGCCACCTTCGCCTTTTTTGCAAAAACCGAGGTCTTCGTAGGCGAGAATTTCCGCGATGGTGAAACAGTCGTGGACGTCGGCGACTTTAATGTCGTCCGGTCCCACGCCCGCCATCTCATAGGCGATCTTTGCCGCTTCCGTCGCACTGGGAAGCCCGACCAGGTTGGGGCGCCGCAGCACCGACATGCTGGCCGTCGCGCAACCCATCCCGTCCAGCCACACCGGCTTTTTGGACATCTCTTTTGCCCGGCCCTCGCTCGCGAGGATCACGCAGGCGGCGCCGTCCGCGTTGGCGCAGCAGTCGTAAACGTGCAACGGCGTTGCTACTTCATCGGACGCCATCGCTTTTTCGACTGTAATTTCCTTTTGAAACAACGCATTGGGATTACGCGCGCCGTAGTAATGATTCTTGACGGCCACCTGCAGCAGGTTCTCGTGGGTTGTTCCAAATTCGTGCATGTGCCTTTGGGCAAACAGTGCGTAGTAAGCAGGGAAAGTGGTGCCGAATATCGATTCCCACTGCACTTCACCGACGCGCCCCATCAACGCGAGGATTTCCGGTGTGGAAAGCTCCGTCATTTTCTGGCAACCGATCACGGCCACGACGTCGTGCACACCGGCCTTGATCGCCATCCACGCCGTACGGATCGCCGCGCTTCCGGACGCGCATGCCACTTCCGTCAGCCACGTGGGTTTGGGATTGAGGCCGAGATATTCTCCGACGACGCCGGGAAGGGACCGCTGCTTGTGGTATTCCGGTACCGAACCAATGACCGATGCGTCCAGATCTTTTCTCTCGATTCCGGCGTCCTCCAGGGCGCCGCGGAACGCTTCGAACGCCAATTCCTGAACCGTCGCGTCGCTGCGCCGGCCAAAAACGCCGTGTCCGATTCCAATGATTCCGACTCTGCTCATTTTTTTACCCCTTAAATGTATTGTCCACCATCTATCTTGATCACTTCACCGGTGATGTGGCGCGATTTGTCCGAACAGAAGAACGCCACTACGTTTGCACAGTCTTCCGGCGAAGCAAATCGCCCGACGACCGTTTCTTCCATCGCCTTGGTGAGAAATTCAGGTGGAATATTCCTGGCCATGTCCGTCATGACCATTCCGGGGGCAATCACATTGACGTTTACATTGAACTTGCCCAGTTCCCGGGCAAGCGCCTTGCTCATCGCGATTTCGCCGCCCTTTGACGCCGAATAGTTGGTCTGCGCAAATTTCCCGCGCATCCCGTTGATAGAGGAGATATTTACTATTTTTCCGCTTTTCTGGTCTTTGAAAACCATCGCCGCGGCCTTGTTGTAATTGAAATAACCCTTCAGGTTGACGTTTATGACGGTGTCCCACTGTTCTTCCGTCATCTTCCAGATCACGCCATCCCAGTTGATGCCGGCGTTGCATACCATGATGTCCATGCTGCCGAATTTTTCGACAACGGTCTCCACCATGTTCTGGGCGTCATCAAAACTGGATACGTCCGCTTTGACCGCCAGCCCCTTCCGTCCCATCTTTTCGATTTCACTCACGACCGCTTTGGCTTCGGTATCATGGCGGCGGTAATTAATCGCCACGTTACACCCCTCCTGGGCCAACGTCAGAGCGATCGCCGTCCCGATCCCCATGCTCCCGCCGGTCACGATCGCATTTTTGCCTTCAAGACCTAGATCCATGATCTTCCCTTTCTCGTCGGATTGATTTTTTTGGCACCGGCGCGCCAGATCACGCGTGCCGTTAAAGTGCAGAGCCGTGACTATACCATAGGTGGCGACAGGCGCGCAATCGCCGATAAAAGACTCTGCAATAAGATGTAACTCAAACGAACAGAGTAGATTGTGGGGTCGAGCGGATACCGATAACCTCGGCCGACAAGTTTTTCCGGAAAACTGCTTGCTTTCCAATGGGTGGCGCCATACATTCAACCATATGGTTGAATATAATTCAGAATCATTAGACAAAGTGTTCGGGGCGCTCAGCGATTCGACCCGCAGGTCGATCGTCAACCGGCTTTCCGAAGGACCGGCAACGGTAACAGAGCTGGCCAGTCCCCTCGATATGTCGCTGAACGCCGTCTCAAAGCACCTGAAAGTACTGGAACAGGCAGGCATTATCCGCCGCGAAGTGCAGGGCCGGGTCCACCGACTCTATCTCACCCCCGCGGCGCTGGAAGCGGCCGATCAGTGGGTGGCCCACTATCGCCGGTTCTGGGAGGCCAGACTGGACTCCCTGCTCGCCTGGCTGGTCCGTACCGAAGAAAGGAAAAACCCATGACTGCATTTGAAGTAAACGTATCCAAACACCTGCCTGCCCCGCCTGAGGTTGTGTTTGACGCATGGACGACACGGGAGAGTATGGAAGAGTGGTTCAGCCCGATGACCACGTCCGATATCCCGGTGATGGATGTACGTGTCGGGGGTAAATACCAGATCGACATGAAGGGTAAGGACTGTGTCCATTCCCACACCGGCGAATACAAGGAAATCGACCGGCCCAACAAGCTGGTTTTCACCTGGATATCGGACGGGACCAACCACGAAGAATCGGTCGTTACCGT
>CAYUDF010000086.1:0-8432 GCA_964443465.1 uncultured bacterium | reverse complement strand
GGTGGCCGCGCTGATCAAATAACTGGTTTTGGGGTCGGACAGGATGACACTGTCGTCCGGCCGCGACTGGAGAAAATGGATCAGATCCGCATGGGTTTCGAACACGGACGGTACTTTCCTGTTGTCGACCTGCCGGTTCATCTCGGCAATAAATCCGTTCAACCCGGGAATCACAAAAATCAACGACCAGACCAGCAACAGAATCGCCGCTCCGATCCGGAACGGCCAGCCTCTCCGCCGGGCCCACTCAGCCAGCAGGAATACTGCTGTTACCACGGCGGCAAACACCGGCACGTTAAGCAGGCTGCGAAACGTCATGTACGCTGCAAATTTGAAAACAAAAACCGTCAGTACGGGCACAAAACACAACAGACACGGCAGAACGGCGTAAGCGACGGAGTAGCGGGCCGCGCGGTTCCGCGCGGCGGCCAGCAGAAACGGAATCATCACCAGTCCGCCGAGATACATCATCCCGTGACGGCGGAGCACATAAAACGGACTGACGACGAACCAGTCGTCGCCGATGTACATCAAACGGTTGGGATGCGTGTGAATCAGGTTTCCGCTGCCGGTGGTGTGAAGAAACTTCCAGACAAGAAATACGGCGGCGACCGCGATTCCCCAGACGCACATTTTAATAACGGCGCGGCGATTCAAACCGAGCCACTGGTGAAATAAGAACAGTGTAGCCAGCAGAACCAGAAAATGTATCACGACACCGATATGCAACGCCGCCCCACCGGCAAACACCAGCAGAAGAAGGACCAGTTGTTTCCGGGCAGGCGCGGTGATGTAGAGCAGGCACAACGGAGACAGAATCCAGTAATACTGCAGGGCAATATTCCTGCCGTTGGCCGCCTCCGCGCTGTACAGAAAACCAATACCGCCCTGGAACATCAGAAATAAAAGCGCGCACACAGATACAAGATCCTGGCGGGGCAGGAAAACCGAGCAGAACCAGCAAAAAGACAAAAACGCGATGGGCAATAAAAACACACCGTACAAAGACCAGACCTCGACGGGACCGGCGTCGGCCAGGCGGGCGGCCAGCGCCACCACCGGGTGGATCGTTCCCTTTCGCGGATCGGGCCCGGCGAGATCGACGGTACCGTCTTCACCGGCCACGGGAGGAGCGAGGACGCCCACGGGCTCGAGTACATTCTCGGTGGCGATGTGACGGATGTAACCGATATGATCCGGCGCGTCCTGCAACAGGTTCACCTCGGTCGGGTGGATCGCGGCTATGGCCGCCACCACGACGGCAATGGTAATGAGAAACCACTGCCGGCCCGTGTCCAACGTGACACCCGGCAAATCAGCTGTAAAACCGGAGATATCATCCTGGTTAACGGAATTCGGTCCACGGATCAGAATTACCGCAAATAGCAGGGTAAGTCCCCACTGCAGGACAACGGAGTAAACGCCGAACGACAACCCGACGAGGATACACAACCACGTGACCAGCGAAGTGAGAGCCAGCCCGGCGGCAAACCACAACACAAATTTTTCGAGCGGGCCCCGTGCGGCCGCCGGAAAAAATCTGGAGACCAGGGCGGCGCCGGGAATCCAGGTTAACACCGATATGGCTACAACAAACCGGGCAAATACGGGCAGCACACCGATAAATCCGGACGCCAGAAGGCCAAGCACCACCAGGCCCAGAAACGAAAAGGAGCGTATGCGGTGAACCTTGTTTATCCGAACCTCTTTCTGGCAAGAAAGGCGAGGTTCCGAAAACCGTCCCGCCATTTCTCCAGTTTGACCTCACCCACCCGCGGGTGGTAGTTGACGTGGTACTCCTGGAAATTCACGTTTTCGTTTCGGATTGCCTCGATCTTGATTTCTTCCGAAAACGGCATCCCGTCGCTGGTCAGCTCGAGCTGCGGCAGAATGGCCGAGCGAAAAATCCACATTCCCGACTGTGAATCCTTGATCGGTGTTCCGTACAACAAAAGCATCGCCATTGTCAGGACGTTGTTTCCAAACTTGTTCGACAAGTTCATCGCTTTTGGATTTTTAAGAGGAAAACGGGAGGCAGAAATAAAATCCAGTTTGTGGTCTTCCAGCCAGGCAACCAGTTCGGGAATCTGTTCCGACGGATAGGTGCCATCGCCATCCAGCGTGATGGTTACATCGCTGGTCACCGCCGGTAAACCCGCTTTGTAGGCGGCGCCGTACCCCTTGCGTCCCTCAAATACGACACGGGCGCCGAGAGCACGAGCGACTTCGGCGGTGGCGTCCGTGCAATTGTTGTCCACAACCACAATTTCGTCCACGCTTTCGGGCAACGATTCTATGGTGTAGCGAACGCCTTCCTCTTCGTTGTAACAAGGGATCACAACACTGATGGTCAGATTACGAATCATCGAAATTCCTTTGAGCCGGGAAACGAAACAGTTATCGCACAATAAACCTTACGATCCGGTTGGCCAGCGGGATCGGAAACGCCCCCAGGGCCTCCAGTTCGGTGGGGCCGATCACACGCAATTGCCTGAACGCCAGTAATATCAGCACCGCCGCCGCCAGAAGTGCCGCGGCCAGTTCGACGGGCCCGGTGACAAAGCGTAACAGGGGCACAAGTAGCAATACGGCTCCCGAGGCCAGAAAACATTTTCCTATAAAAAGGAACGGGATTTTGACCCCGGTCACGTACCGCCGGATAATAATCATGTAAATAAAAGGCGAACTGGCCGTCACAATCGCCACCGGCACCATGGCGCCGGCAACTCCGTACTTCGGAATCAGCAAAAGGTCCAGCCCGACGTTTATCACCGCCATGCACAGGTACACTATCAGATTAACGTGCGGTTTTTCCAACACATATAACGTCATTGAAAGCGGTGTACCCAGAAACGAAAATGTAAATATGGCGAAGAATAACTGCGCGGGCAGCGCCGCCGGTAACATGGCGTCGGAATACACAATGGGTATCATCCGCCCCCCGAGGACGATTCCGGTCATACAGATTGGAGCACAAAACAGAAACAGCATCCGGTAGTACCGATCGATCGCGATGCGGATATTGTCGGCGTTGCGCGCATAAGTTTCGGAAAAACCGGCCAACACCAGCGGCCAGACGGCACCCGGAACAAATTCGAGGAGCATCTGCGGCAATTTGTAGGCAAGGTCAAAGAAACCGGTTTCTTCTGCGGTACGGAAGTGCGCGAGAAACATCGTTTCGGACTGTCGCCACACAATCAGGTTGAGCAGGCCAACGGCAACAAACGGGATCGAGAAACGGGCCATCCGGGCGTTGGTCAGCGGCGCCCCGCTTTGAGTACCATCGCCGAGAGAAAACGTTTTCCCCACCCGGATCCACACAATCAGCAATCCGGCGGTGTTTCCTGCGGCGGCGGCTCCAATGACACCCATCACACCCCACTGCGCGGACATGGAAACAATCAATCCCCCGATATAAACAGTGTGGGTTACGAGAACGGCGAGACTCAATATCTTCGTGTCGTAAACCGATTCCAGGATTCTGGAGAGCAGGGTGAAGAACAGTTCGAAAACCATCAGAGCAACGGCCGCCACCAGCAACATTTCAAGACCGTCGAAGGGGAATATGGTCTCGATCACACCGCGCCCCAGGTACACGCCACTCGCCAGCGCGATCCACAGGACCAGGCAGATGCGGACGGCCTTTTTGATCAGCGCGACAACGCCGCCTGGATTCGATTCAACACGGAAAGTCGGTAGAAACTTGAGAAGCGTCTGCCCCATCCCCCCAGACGCCAGGATGATGGCAAACATCATAATATTACGGATGAGGCTTAATACGCCGTAGTCGTGGGCGCCAAGCGACCGCACCACGATCACACTGCTGGCGATGCCGAGTGCCATCCGGCCGACACGGGCTGCCACGCTCCACGCCATCGCCGTGCCCAGCGTCCGGGTCAGTCCACTCACGTTTTTACCTCGTCCAGGCGGGATTGCAGGTAGGATTTGAAGTTCAGGATCGATAGCGGCGGATCGGCCGAGGAGTCGTTGGTGACAAAACACCCCTTGGAGTAGCGATCTTCCGGGTCATAGCCGTGCATCGCCGCGACCGGGCTGCGCCCCATAAACGTCGGAAGAAACAGCGTGCCCGGATTCGCGAGGAATATAGTATCACCATATTCACGGTTATCGAAAAGACAGCCCCAGACTTCCAGTTCGGATTCGCTGAGAATCCTGCCGGCGCCGGATCCGGCAAGTATCGACTCAATCTCCCCGCGGGTTCGGTCTTCCGTCCACAATCGGGCCATCGTCGAATCGTAAAAGGCCAGATAATCCCGGCCAAGCTTTAGTCCACTCTTTTCCACGGATGCCCATACGTCGAAGGTCCTGTCGACATCCGTCATTCCGTGGTCACTCAATATATAGACCCGTATTTCGCGTCCCGCCTGTTTTCCCTGTTCCAGCACCGAGTCGACAAACGACTCGTAAAATTCCAGCTTTTTTTTGACCCGTGGATGAAATATCCCGACCGAATGCATCAACGCGTCCAGTTCGGCGGTGTACAGAAATAACAGATCGTTCTTACTTTCGATCTGTCCGAGTAACGCCTGCATATTGTCGTTTTCGGGCGTCCTGTAGTCCCACAAATTGTATTTCAGGCCTTTTGCCTGAAATAAATCGAACACGGATTCGCAGGAGAGACCACCGGGTTGATAGGGGTCACCGTGGGTGGCCACGTCGAAGCGGCTGAGCAGGTGAAGGGGGATATCATACAGTTCGTAGTATCCCTTGATCAAGCCACGGCGCCGCGTGTAGCGCCGCACCAGGTTTCTCATCCGCCACTCCAACGCGTGGGGCAACGGCGGCATGTAGCGCAGGTATCCGAACGGCGACGGCCGCCCTCCGGCCAGCCTCCACATGGACCACGCGCCGTGCTCGGAGGGTTTCGCACCCGAAAGCAGCGACGGAATCGCCGACGAACTGTAACCCAGCACCGTTCCGAGTGGCGCTTTGGGTCCGGTTAACCGGCGACAGAAATCGAACCGGCTGGCGATTTCCCAGCCCAGCGCGTCGATTAAAAAAACGATAACAAGCGGTTTGGCCATAGGTACTACAGATTCATGTACATCTTCGCTGATCGCGCGAGGAGATTTCCGGTATCGAAGCCGCAATCGACAGTCAGCCGGTCCAGGTACTGTCCCACCGACTGCATCACGTTGTTTATCTCCGGCTTGTTGCTGTCGCGGTCGTTGAGGTAGTGGATAAGCGCGGACATCCGCAAAGCATCCACGGGAGAATAACGGGACAGTTTCGCACCCGACATCATCGCCCCGCGTTGTTTAAATCCACATCGCGCGTTCAGCGCGCGGAACTGCCGGAAGTTTCTCAGGTACTCGCCGTTTCGGCACCGGCGCAACAGCGTGGAACTCCAGTCGTTTTCAAAACCGGCGGCAATGTGTTTCCAGACGTGCAGCGCCAGCGCAACAGCCGCTGCCGCCGTCAGTTCAAACGGAACCGACTCTGCCCAATCGGCGGCCGGCATTCTACGAAGAGCGGTATCGCAAAGCCCGGCAAAATCCAGTTGGGCATCACTCCACCCGATGTCTTCGTTCATCCCAAGCGCCTGCAACCGGCGCAACCGGTCCGACCGTCCGGCTTCGAACTGGCCATATACGATCAAAGTGGCAGCCACCACGTCCAGACACGTTTTACAGGCGACAAAAGACCCGTAACCACCATCAACCCCGTCCTCTTTCTCCAAGTCCGATTGTAACACCACCATTTCCAGCAGACGGTTTTCGAGGAGGTACAAAGATTCTTCGTGAGATATGTTTGACCCGATACGCAACGCGGCTTTTTCCGGAATGTCTTTTTCGCCAAAAAGCATCATATGCCGGGAGTCCAACCCAACGGTTCCCGGGCGGGCGGGCTGGGTAGCAAGATCTTCAAACGTGTAGACTCCGACGTCGGGCGCGCGGTAAAAAACGAACCCATCGCCCCGCAGGGGCAGTTCGGCCCCGGCGGCGCGACACCGGTGTCTCACCTCGTCCAGATCGGCCGAATCGCCCAGAACCACATACAGGTCGACGTCCGAATAAATTTCCACCGTTGAACCGATGACCCGGCTGGCAGCTTCCCCGCCGGCAACACTTCCGCCCACGAACACGGCGCGGACGTCGGCGCCGTTTGCCGCTTCCAGTACTCCACTGAGGAGCTTTTTAATAAACTGGGACAATATATCGATAGAGGGGTCGCTCATTAAGTCTCGAGACTTATTTTCGGCGCTGTGCGGTGCCAGCAACCTGCTAGATCCGCCGGTAGATAAAATCAGGAATGTAATATTTTTTTCTGTTCAAAATTACGCCAAGTACCTTTCCGTCAGACTGGCCAATCATACTCAACGACCGCTGGACAACTTCGCGCTTGGTTTTTCCGGTATGCACCACCACAACAACTCCGTCAACGTGGGCGGACAACGGTGGTGTTTCGGGTGAACCCACCACCGGGGGTGCGTCGATCAATACAGTGTCAAAACGCTGCAACGCCGACTCGAGCAGCGCGGGAAACATTCGGTCCAGATGAAGCTGCACCTTGACGGGATCGTTCTGGCCGATGGCGATGACCTTGAAAGAACCTTGCCGGGTGTCCTGTACTACTGAATCCAGGGCCCTGTCTCCGTCGAAATAGTTTGTTACGCCGAGATGTGATGTCAATCCGAGCTTGTGGGCCAGCGACGGATGGCGGGCATTCATTTCAATCAACAATACTTTTTGATGCGCCTGGAGTGACAAAAGCTTCGCATAACTGGAAACGATGGTGGTTGTTCCCTCGCCCGGAGTTGACCCGACGAACATCAGTGACTGCTTTTTGCCCTTTCCGAGGATACTTTCCAGGGAGTTCTTCAATACACCCAACTCGCGCAGGAATTCTTCGGGGTATCCAGCGAGCTGGCCAAGATCCGGTGATACCGGTTCCAGTCTCGGGGCGGGATCGATGGTGGGTTTCGCCGGTTCCCCCGGTTCCATCGGCTGCGCCGACCGGGCGGGCTGCTCCGCAGGCTGAGTTTGTGCCGATTCCCGTTGGGACAGCAGTCTTTTCCTGGCCTCTTCGGCGCGTCGAAGCGAGTCGAACATCTTGCTCACTGCACCCGACCTCCCCCGGCCGCACTGCCCCCGGTCGGATAAGCGAACTCGAGGATGCTGGCCTCCACCAGGTCTCTTTCCACCGCGCGTGTTTTCTGCAGATACCCCCGGAGCATCACACGGTCGCACAGCATATTGATCAAACGCGGAATCCCCGAACTGAAATCGTATATCGCGTCCACCGCCGTGTCTGAAAACATCACCTGGCCGTTGGTCAAGCCGGCGACTCCGAGGCGGTAGCGGATATACGAAAACACTTCGTCTCTGCTCAGAAACTGCATATTAAACACACCGGGAATCCGCTGCCTCAACTGCCGTAGGTCGTCCCGCATGAGGACATGGGTCAGCTCGGGCTGACCGACCAGAACGATTTGTATCAGCTTCTGTTCGTCGGTTTCGAGGTTCGACAACATACGAAGCTCTTCGAGGACATCCGGTGTCAGGTTCTGCGCCTCGTCTATAATCAACAGTGGATTCTGGTTATCCGCATAACGGTCGATAAGATATCTGTTCAGCGCTGATAACATGGCGACTTTCGAATCGTCCCTGAATTCTATTCCAAAATCCGTCAGCAACATGTACAGCATTTCCCTGAAGTCAACTTTTGTATTGAGGACAAACGCCACTTCGAGACAGGGGTGGAACGTCTGGATAAACGCGCGGATGATGGTGGTTTTTCCAATCCCGACTTCGCCGGTCAGCGCGAGAAATCCCTTCTTGCGAAAAACACCATAGGCCAGGTACGCCAGCGCCTCCCGGTGGGCCTTGCCCTTGTATAAAAACCTCGGGTCGGGCGTGGTGCCAAACGGGTTTTCCCGCAAATTGAAAAATGCTTCGTACATATATATTATCGATCGCTACTTGTTAACATCTGAAATTGTCGTGAGTACCTGCGTTCCGAGATACTCTTCGGCCTCTGCCATATTCTTGACCGAGTGATCCATGCTCTCCAGAAAAAACGCCAGACCCAGCGCAACCACAATCGCGAGGAACGGACCCAGCGCCAGGCGTACATAGTCTCTCGTATTTCTACTGTAAGGCTCGCTCGCGTTGGAAAGTATCGTCACTTCCCAGTCCGGCCGGATCGCCATGGCGATATCCGTCTCGCTCTGCTTTTCGAGGAGCAGGTCGTACTTGTTCTGCAGGCTGGCGATAACGGTATCGTATTTATTGAGCTCCATGTCCTTGTCGGGCAGTCCTTCCAGTTTTGTCCTGTTTATCGCGAGTTGTTCCTTGAGTGATCTCTCCTGGACATAAAGCGATGTCAGCTCCTGGCTCTCGATCTGGTACGCGTTGTCCACCTCGCGTTTCAGGTCTCCTCGAAGCTCGTCCATCTGGGAAGGACTGCCC
>CAYUDF010000085.1:0-8473 GCA_964443465.1 uncultured bacterium | reverse complement strand
ACGAATACGTAATCGGCCCGTCGGACGAGTTCCTGCTTGTTTTCCGCGGCCAGGAACAGAAAAATATCAGGGTTCGGGTTCTGCCCGAAGGCACCATCCTGCTCCCCAGCCACGGAGCTATGAAAGTTGCCGGTCTGACCATAACGGAATTCAGAGGGGAAATCCGTTCGATACTGGACAAGTACTACAGAAACGTCGATTTTGAATGCCAGCTGATTAATCCGCGGTCGTTTGTGGTGTACGTTCTTGGAGAGGTCACGGCGGCTGGCGCCGTGGAACTGCACGTGCCGTTCCGCGTTAACACAGCCGTCGAATCAGCTGGGGGAATAAGCGATAGAGGAAGTCTGCGATATATCGAAATCCGCGAAAACGGCGAAACAGTCAGAACGGTCGACTTGTTTCGTTTTCTGAGACTCGGAGACGTCGGGGAAAACCCGGCCCTCAGTGAAGGTCAGAGTGTATACGTCCCTGTAAGGCAGGCCCTCGTATCGATCACCGGTCAGGTGTGGAACCAGGGAACGTATGAGATCCTTCCGGGTGAAACGATCGAGGATCTCATTGAATTCACCGGTGGTCTGGTCGAATACGCCGATACAGCCCGCGTGGTTGTGGAAAAATACGACGGCAGCAGCCGGCCGTCGATCGATGAGTACAAACTGGACGACATCCTGTCGATGGAACTTGATAACAGGGATATCGTTGTTATTCCCGACAAACGGATGTTTGACAGCGGCTCCTACGTGCTGGTTCGTGGCGGGGGTGGCAGGACGGGCAAGGTGTTTATCGAGGACGGAGAAACGCTTACGTCCTTTTTGCCGAGGTTTGTCCGTCTCGGTGTGGACTACGAGATAGACCGAGCCGTCATAGAGCGGGAGGCGGAAGACGGATCGATGCAGTACATACCGGTTGACCTGGAAAGTATTATTTCAGGAGAAGGAGACGGGTCGATCGAGCTGCAAAACGGGGATATCATCAGTATTCCGGCATCGGATAACCTTGTATACGTCACAGGTGAAGTGGTAGTGCCGGGGGAAGTGGAGTTTCAGAAGGGCCTGCCGGCGGAGCGTTATATTGCGCTCTCGGGAGGGCCCACGCGGGCTGGCAGCATGAATAAAATCACAATATACTCAATCGACGGCACCGTGCGCAAAGGCGACCGGAGCAGCATGGTTTACCGCGGCGACACGGTCCTGCTCGAACGCACGCGCTCCAGTTATATCGGACCGTTGTTCGTGGGATTCACATCGATCACCAGTTTGATCCTGTCGGTAATTGCCGTATCGAAATAAAGACGGCACGAAGGAGTGATTGGCCATCAAAGCACTGATTTTAAGCGGAGGAAAGGGCACGCGACTGCGGCCCATAACACACACCAGCGCCAAACAACTGGTGCCGGTCGCGAATAAGCCCATCCTGTTTTACGGACTGGAAGCGATTCGCGACGCCGGAATTACAGAAGTCGGCATCGTTGTCGGCGATACAGCTGAAGAAGTCAAGGGGGCTGTTGGCGATGGCAGCCAACTCGGATTAAAAGTCGACTACATACAGCAGGAAGCGCCGCTGGGACTCGCGCACGCCGTCAAGATTTCACACGACTACATGGGGGACTCACCGTTTGTGATGTACCTCGGAGATAACCTGCTCAGCGGCGGTATCACCGATTTCGTGGAAGAATTTGTGAAGGGAAATTACGATTCCCAGATTCTCCTCGCCAGGGTAAAGAATCCGTGTGAGTTCGGCGTGGCCGAACTGGACGGCGAACGCGTGGTTGGCCTCGAAGAAAAACCCAAAAAACCCAAAAGCGAATACGCGCTGGTCGGTGTGTATATGTTTACCTCGACCATCTTTGAAGCGGCGGAGAAAATCAAACCCAGCTTCCGCGGCGAACTGGAGATTACCGACGCGATACAGTATCTCATCGACAACAATTTTGTCGTCAACTCTCACGTGGTGGAAGGCTGGTGGAAAGACACCGGCAAACTGGAAGACATGCTCGACGCCAACCGCATGATATTGACGGGCATGACAACGAGAGTTGAGAGCAAGCAGCTGGAGGACTCGGAAATCCACGGACACGTGCAGCTCGATGACTCGGTTGTGGTCAGAAACAGCGTGATGCGTGGCCCGTGTATCGTTGGCGCCGGATCAGAAATTGTTGATTCCTATATCGGTCCGTTTACAAGTATCGGGCCGAACACCAGGATATCGCGGAGCGAAATCGAAAACAGTATTGTGCTCGAAAACTGCACGATCACCGATATCGGAAGCCGTATCGGCGGCAGCTTGCTCGGAAAAAATGTAAAGGTCACAAAAAGCGAGAAACCACCGCGCAACTACAGCTTTATGGTGGGGGACAACAGCGAGATCGTCGTCCTGTAAGGGGAGTTATGAATAGTATCGATGATATCGATCTGAAATCTCTCATTGAGTCGCGCACCGGGCTGATCGCCTTGATGGCCGGAAACGAAACCGGCAACATCCGAACCATCGCCGTCGCGATGGCGGAATGTCTTGCCGCGGGCGGCACCGTTTATACCTGCGGCAACGGTGGCAGCGCTTCGCAATCGGAACACTTTTCCGCCGAACTGGTCGGGCGGTTCAACCAGGACCGGCGTTCGCTTCCCGTTTATTCGTTGTCCGAAAACGGAGCCGTCCTCAGTTCTCTCGCCAACGATTACCAGTTTGAACACGTGTTTGCCCACCAGATCGAAGGTGTGGGGTCGAAGGGGGATTGCCTGCTGGCGCTGTCCACAAGCGGTAACTCCGAGAACGTGGTTCGCGCGTGCACGGCTGGCCGGGAAAAAGGTCTTCACGTGTTTGCCCTTACGGGCGAGGGTGGCGGTCGTGTGGCATCCGAGAGCGACCTCACGATAAAAGTCCCCGACACCAATACTGCGCGGATTCAGGAGATGCACCTGCTTGTAATTCATCTGATTTGCCATCTCGTGGAGATTCTTTTGTTTGCGCCCGACAACGGGGCGGCGGAGAATCGGCCGACCTGAGGCGCCGTCGATCCGATCACGAACCAGGAGACCCGGTATGGGCGAGGACGGTGAGACAGACCCTATGCATCGCCCGAAAATCCTTTTCCTCGTCACAGAAGACTGGTACTTCTGCTCCCACCGCCTGGCTCTTGGCCGCGCGGCGGTAGCCGCCGGATTCGACGTGGCACTCGCCACGCGGGTTCGTCATCACGGGGACCTCATCACAGATGCCGGAATCCGTTTGATCCCCCTGCCCTGGAAGCGTAAATCCACAAACCTGCCCGCGGAGCTGCGCACGTTATATTCCCTGTGCAAGATTTATGACGAAGAGAGACCCGACGTCGTTCACCATGTCGCGCTCAAGCCGGTTTATTATGGATCGTTAATTGCCCGTCTGACGGGTACACGCAACGTGATCAACGCGGTGGCCGGATTCGGATATTCTTTCACTTCCGACCAGAAACGGGCGGCCCTGGCGCGGCGTCTGTTGCGCGTTTTTTTCAGAAGCCTGTCCAACAGGGCCGGATTTACAGTTCTGGTCCAGAATCCGGACGACAGGGATACACTGGTGCAGTCCCGGCTGGTGAGTAACAGCCGCGTTGTAACCATACCCGGCTCGGGCGTGGACACGGAACGGTTTACACCGATAGCGGAGCCGCCGGGTGTGCCGCGACTCACGCTGGTGTCGAGAATGTTGTGGTCCAAGGGGGTGGGTGAATTCGTGGAAGCAGTACGGTTACTGGGCGAACGCGGCCTGGACTTCGAGGCTGTTCTTGTCGGCGATCCCGACCCGGAGAACCCGCAGGCGATCCCGCTGGAGCAACTTGTGGCCTGGAACGACGAAGGGTTGGTATCCTGGCGCGGACACGTTGAAGACGTTGCCGCGGAATGGGGCCGGTCCCACATCGCCGTTCTTCCCAGCTACAGGGAAGGGTTGCCCAAGACGCTGCTCGAAGCGGCGGCGTGCGGCCGTGCCATCGTTACTACCGATGTGCCCGGGTGCCGGGAGATTGTAGAAAACGGTGTCAACGGTCTGCTCGTACCTGCATCAGACGCTCCGAAACTGGCAGACGCGATCGAACGGCTGATAAAGAACGACGAACTGCGCCTCGAGATGGGCCGAAACAGCCGAGACGCGGCAGTGAACCGGTTTTCTGAAAAAGTTGTAATTTCGCAGATTCTGGATTTGTACCGATCGATACTGGAGGACCCGGGCCGATGAGTACAACGGGGCGCCGATACTATGTCACCGGAGGGTCCGGGTTTATCGGCCGGCGGTTATGCCGGCGCCTGTCTGAAAAGGGAGATGTCCGGATACTGTGCCGGTCTGCCTGCGAAGGACCGTGGTCGGCGGCCGACGTGGTGGATCTGTCGCGCGACCCGTTGCCGCCGGGCGCACTGGACGGTGTGGATACCGTGATTCACCTGGCCGCCCGGACACACGCCGTAGATGAGACCGGCGATACCGAAAAACTGTATCGAGCGATAAACGTTGACGGTACGCGCAAACTGCTCGAGGCCGCTTCGGCTGCCGGTGTGAGACGGTTTGTGCTGATGAGCAGCGTGAAGGCGATGGGAGAAAAAACAGATGACGCGCAGAACGAATCGTCTCCCACCAATCCGTCAACGTGGTACGGCAGAACAAAACTGGCCGCCGAACAGATGGTGATGCAGGGCGGTTTTGTGGCCGAGCCGGTGGTGCTGCGTCCCGCGCTGGTCTACGGCCCCGGTGTGTCTGGTAATCTCGAACGAATGATCGAGTCCGTCCGGTCCGGGCGATTCCCGCCGGTTCCGGAAGTGGGAAACCGCCGTTCGCTCGTCCACGTGGACGACGTTGCCGACGCGGCCGACCTGGCCACCGACGCGGCCGGGGCCGCCGGGCGCGTGTTTATTGTCACGGACGGACGGCCCGTCTCCACGCGGGAAATGTTCGAGTGGATCAGCGTTGGACTGACCCGGCCCGTTCCGAACCGTACCTATCCGCTGGTTTTGTTCCGGTTGTTATCACGTTTCGGCGATGCTGTGGGCAGGATCCGGGGCAGGCGCTGGGTATTCGACTCGCAGGTTTATGAAAAGCTGTTCGGGTCGGCCTGGTATGACGCATCGGCGATCGAATCCGCCCTCGGATTTACCCCGCGATGGACGCTGGAGACGGCGATACCCTCTATGCTGAAAGAAAAGGAAAGAGGTACGCCGTGTGTGGAATCGTAGGGTTTTTGTCGCGTAAAACCGACGACGGAATACTCCTGGACGCGTTGCGGCAAGGTGTGGACCGGCTGGCCCGGAGGGGACCGGATTATTCCGGATTTTTTAACGAACACCCCGTCGCACTGGGTCACACCCGGCTTGCCATCATCGACACCTCCGAAGCCGGCAACCAGCCGATGACGGACGAATCGGGCCGGTACACAATCGTCTACAACGGCGAAGTGTACAACTACCGGGAACTGAGACAGGAACTGATCAACGACGGAGTGTCGTTTGTTTCTGAAACCGATTCGGAAGTTGTACTCAAACTTTTTATCGCGTACGGGACGGCGGCGCTTGACTGGCTGAACGGGTTTTTCTCGTTTGCAATATACGACAAGTTGGAAAAAAAACTGTTTCTGGCGCGCGACCGGATCGGCATCAAACCGCTCTACTATTGCGACCACGACTCGGCATTTGTGTTCGGGTCCGAAATGAAGGCGCTGCTGTCGTTTCCGCTGGAATTCCGGATCGACGAAACGTCTCTGTTTCACTACCTGCAGCTCAGCTATATCCCCGCTCCCGACACGATCTTTTCCGGTATTAATAAACTGGAACCGGGCCAATACCTGGAAGTATCGGCCGAGGGAACGGTTGCCCAAACGTACTACGATCTGCCGTACGACGACTCGCGAACCGGTTCTGTGTCGTCGTACGGAGAGGCAAAAAACAAGTTGAGATCGCTCGTGGACGACGCCGTTCGCAACCGACTTGTCTCTGACGTTCCGCTGGGTTCATTTCTCAGCGGTGGAATTGATTCGACGGTAATCGCCTCGCTGGCGTCGCGGCACGTTTCGGGTCTGAAGACTTTTTCTATCGGATTCGAAGGTGAATCGTTTTACGACGAGACTCCGGACGCCGTTGCCGCCGCCCGTTTTCTGGGCACCGAACACACGGTGTTCCGCCTGCGGCCGGAGGACCTTTATGACGGTTTTACCGAGACACTGGACTATATCGACGAACCCTTCGCGGATTCCTCCGCGCTGGCCGTTCACATACTGAGCCGCCGGACGAGGGAACACGTGAAGGTTGCCCTGTCCGGTGACGGCGCCGACGAACTTTTTGGCGGCTACAACAAACACTACGCGGAGTATCGTGCCCGAAGCGGTGGCCCGGCGGCCGCGCTTGTTAAAGGTCTTGCGCCCCTTTGGAACCTGTTGCCGTCCACGCGGGATTCTTACTTTTCCAACAAGGTCCGGCAACTTCGCCGCTTCTCTCTGGCGGCGGGTATGGACGCGAAGTCGCGTTACCTGAACTGGTGCCGGTTCACACCGGAGAAAAATGCCGCTGCCGTTCTGCGATGGACGAGTAATCCCGGCCGGAAACAGGCCTGGAAGGAATACGCGGAACGATCCCGCCGGCTCACAAGACGAATTTCCGATAGCGGAGGTTTGAATGATGTGTTCTACGCCGACATGGGTCTCGTACTGCCCGACGATATGTTGCGCAAGGTTGATTCGATGTCGATGGCCAACAGTCTGGAAGTGCGCGTGCCCTTCCTCGACCACCGCGTGGTTGAGTTCTGCTTCTCGTTGCCGTCCAGCTTCAAGATTCACCACGGTGTGAGAAAAAGAATACTGCGTGATACGTTCGCTCCACTCCTTCCCCCCGGAACGCTTGAAAAACCCAAGCATGGTTTTGAGGTGCCGCTGATCGGGTGGTTCCAACGCGAACTACGATCGCTGATCGAGGACGATCTATTGTCGGAGACTTTTATCGAGGAGCAGGGTATCTTCGTTCCGGAGGTCATCGGCTCACTGAAAACCAGGCTGTTTTCGAATTCACCCGGCGATATCGCACCCCTGGTCTGGGCGCTGGTCGTGTTTCAGCACTGGTGGAAGCGATTTGTCTCCTCCGCGGGAGGTTTGGGGACGGGATAAAACACTTGTTTTCACAGCGGGACCTTTTTATTCTGAGTAGTCCCTGACAGAGAACCGCACCCTTAATAAAGGAACTATCGTTTTGACGGCACTGGTGTGCTTTTTGATCGCTTTTGGACTGTCCTGGTTCGGGACACTGATTCTGTTGCGCTTACCGACAGCGCGCGGTTTCGTTGATGTGCCCAATGAGCGAAGTTCCCACGAAGCGCCCAGACTGCGCGTCGGCGGAATAGCGATAGTCGTATCTTTTTATACAGCAATAGCTTACTTGTTTGTCACCACACCCGACACCCGGCAGTATATACCCCTCGCAATTGGCTCCGTTATGCTGTTTCTCACCGGCGTGATCGACGACTGGCGGGGACTGGGTGTAAAAGTGCGCTTTTTGATGCAGTTTATGGCGGCCATCACAATGGTGTCATTCGGCGTCACACTGGACCACATCTATCTTCCGGCCGTGGGTGTGGTGGAACTCGGCTGGATGACAATACCGGTCACCGTGCTTGTTTTTGTTGTCAGTATCAATTTTTACAATTTTATCGACGGAATAGACGGCCTTGCGGCGGGTAGCGCTTTTATCGCATCCGGCTTTCTGGCGCTTATCGCGTTCATGCTGGGCCATTCCGGCCTGGCGCTCATTTTTGTGGCCGTTGCCGGCAGTTCGGTGGGATTTCTGCAGTTTAACTTTCCCCCGTCGCGGCTTTTTATGGGGGACAGCGGCAGTACATTTCTCGGGTTTCTGTTTGCGTACATGGCGATCACGGGCAACAGGCTTCAGCCTGAACTGCCCGTATTCATACCGGTATTGATCCTGTCTTCGTTATATCTCGATGCCGGTCTGACACTGTTTAACCGAATCATCAAAAGAGAAAATATTTTCAGGGCGCACCACACCCACTACTACCAGAGGCTGTTGTCACTCGGAATGAATCACAAGCAGGTAACCCTGCTGGAATACGCGCTGATGGTTTTGCTCGGTACCGGTGCGGTTGTATATTTCAAGGCGGGTAGCTACTTTCCCGTGTTCCTCAGCGCCTGCTGGATCGTGTTGTTCACACTGGCGATCCTCAAAATCCGAGGACTGGAACGCGGCGACAAGAAACTGTTCTGGGAAAAACGGACCGTGTTCGCGATCGGCCTCGACCTGCTGCTGATCACGATATCGTACCTGGGCGCCTATTTTCTGAGAATGAACTTCCGGATCACCGAACCGGAGTGGACCGCGGTGCTGCGGGCGTTGCCGATCGTGCTGGTGGTGAGGAGTTTTGTGTTTTATCGCTACGGTCTGTATCTCAGCGTTTACAAATACACCAGCACCGCCAACATCGTCCTGATCCTGAAGGCCGTTTCGATGGGATCCGC
>CAYUDF010000084.1:0-8504 GCA_964443465.1 uncultured bacterium | reverse complement strand
CGGCAGCTCTTACATCGACGACGTGATCCTGCGCGAGCGGGACCCGAACGCCGAGCCCGTGCTCGATACGCGCATCCACTCGGACGCGACGGGTCGCGCGGAGCGGCAGGTGCTCAAGAAGGGCATGTACCCTTACGGCTAGAGATGTGCTCTATTATATAGTGGTCCGACACAAGCAAAAAGGGTCTCCGCAATGGAGGCTCTTTTTTTATAAAACTTGTCACGATTTTTCTTCTCTCTGTTGTTCAACGGACAAACTCATGGTAATCTTCTGGTATATTCGATATTAACTATTAAATTGAAAGAGACTCATATCTCCGCACTTTAAAATTCTTTTAATTATCGGCCAATGAACTGAGTGAGCGCTACAGGCTGCTACAGCAAGTTATATACAAGAAGGAGTTAGCTCATGGCTGAGTTTGAACCGGTCGCCGGCCAGGACGGCGATTTATTACAAGCCGAAACCCTGGTGGTCGGCGCGGGCGCCGCGGGTATCACCACCGCCATCGAGACCGCTGAAGTCGGTAAAAAGGTCCTGCTGGTGGAGCGTAACCCGTCGATCGGCGGGCGTGTCGCCGCAATGAATCAGTATTTTCCCAAGCTCTGCCCGCCGCAATGCGGACTCGAGATCAACCTCAAACGTATCCGCTCCAATCCCAACGTCCGGGTCCTGACCCTGGCTGAAGTCACCAAAGTGACGGGGTCGGCGGGTGACTACGAAGTCCAGATCACGTTGAATCCGCGGTATGTGACCGACAAATGCACATGCTGTGGCGAGTGCGAGAAGGTATGCGACATCGAACGCGACAACGAGTTCAATCACGGCATCAACAAATCAAAAGCGATCTACCTTCCGCATCTGATGGCTTACCCCCACAGGTACGTTGTGGACCCGCAATTCGCCGGCGACGACCGGATGAAAAAATGTGTCGACGCGTGTGAATACGGCGCCATCGACCTGGACATGAAACCACGAACGATAACCGCCAAAGTCGGCGCTATCGTGTGGGCAACGGGCTGGAAACCATACGACGCGACCAAACTGGATAACCTCGGATTCGGTCAGTTCCCCAACGTTATTACCAATGTAATGATTGAACGTTACGCATCGGACAATGGGCCGACCGGGGGAAAGATTGTTCGTCCTTCCGATGGCGGAGAGGTCAAGAAAGTCGGATTTGTCCAGTGCGCCGGATCACGCGATGAAAACCACCTGCCGTACTGTTCGGCGATCTGCTGCCTGGCGTCGATGAAACACGCCACGTACATACGCGATCAGTACCCGGACGCGGAAATCCATATGTTTTATATAGATGTACGTTCGCCCGGACGCATGGAGGACTTCTATACAAAGGTCCAGAAGGACGAGAAGTTTTTCTTCCACCGCGGCAAGGTCGGCAAGATCACGGAAAATCCTTCCAACAAAAACGTTTTGCTCGAAGCAGAAGACACAATATCGGGAAAGAAAACCAAAATGGAGGTCGATCTGGCGGTACTGGCCACCGGAATGGTGCCGAACACCGCCGACGATCCGCCACCGCTCGATACCCCCCTGGATGATTTCGGGTTCATTGCGCCGGACACCGGCATCGGTGTTATCGGCGCCGGCGTAGCCACTCGGCCCATGGACGTCGCATCGTCGATCCAGGACGCGACCGGAGCCGCCCTGAAAGCCATCAACGCGGGAGGGAGGAAGTAATCATGGACAAGAAAACTGGAGTATACATCTGCAAAGGCTGCGACATCGGAAAGTCGCTGGATATCGACAAGTTGTCCGAGGTTTCCACGGGCGAGATGAAATGTCAGGTTTGTAAAACCTTCGACGTCATGTGCAACCAGGATACCGTCGCGCAGATCCGCGCCGACATCGACAACGAAGGAATCAACCGCGTGATAGTGGCGGCGTGTTCACAGCGCGTATTCCCCGAACTGTTCGATTTTGGCCCTGAAGTGTTGACTTACCGTGCGAACCTGCGCGAGCAGGTCGTGTGGAGCCACGAGCCGAACGACGAAGACACACAGATGCTCGGCGAAGACCAGATCCGCATGGCCGGCGCGCGCCTGAACAACATCGAGCCGCCCGAACCGCATATCGAAGAAATCTGCAGGGTTTTACTGGTCGTCGGGGGCGGAATCACGGGTTTGACGGCAGCCAAAGCGGCTGCAACGGCCGGTTACAAGGTAACGGTTGTTGAAAAAGAAGCCCGGCTCGGAGGTTGGGCGACCCGTTATAAAAAGGTGTTTCCAAAACACCCCCCCTATACAGAGCTGGAAGACTCGGGCTACCAGAAACTGATCGAGGACGTCGAGGCCGACTCCAACATCTCTGTTCACACGTCAACAACGGTGGCGAAAACATCCGGTGAACCGGGACATTTTTCTGTGGAACTGCTGAACGGCGGCGCAACTCAGGAAATAGAAGCGGGTTCGATTATCCAGGCCACCGGCTGGCGGCCGTACAAACCGGAGAAACTGGGCCACCTGGGTTATGGTTCATCGGCCGACGTCGTCACAAACATCCAGATGGAAGAGATGATTTCCAATGGGGGTCTCAAGCGGCCGTCCGACGGCAAGCCGGTCAACAGCGTAGTCTTTATCCAGTGCGCCGGTTCAAGAGACGAGGACCACCTGCCGTACTGTTCGGCGGTGTGCTGTCGCGTGTCTCTCAAGCAGGCAATGTACGTGCGCGAGCAGTACCCGGACGCAAAAATCTATATTGTCTATAAAGACATCCGGACCCCCGCGCAATACGAAATGTTTTATGCGAAAGTGCAGGAAGACGACGGCGTGTTTCTGACCAAGGGAGAGATCGCCGGCGTCTCGGTCGAGACCGACGGGACCATCGGCGTGGACGTTGAAGAAACGCTGATGGGCGAAGACATCAGGATCAATGCGGACCTGCTGGTGCTGGCGGCCGGCATGGTGCCTTCGACCCGTGTCGATGAACCCGAAGAAGACGGGCCCGGGGGTGAAGACGGCGAAAAAGCCGAGACCGCCGACGGAAAAAAAGAAGCGCAATCAGCCGAGTCCGGGGCGAAGATCCTCAACCTGACCTATCGTCAGGGCACCGATCTTCCCACGTTGAAGTACGGTTTTCCGGATTCACATTTCATCTGCTTTCCCTACGAAACCCGGCGTACCGCGATATACGCGGCGGGCGCAGTTAGAGCACCAATGGACCTTGCGTCCAGCGCAAACGACGCTTACGGAGCGGCGCTGAAATCGATCCAGGCGTTGGAGTCGGTCGCCAAAGGCGCGGCCCTGCATCCACGTTCGGGCGACCTCAGCTACCCCGAGTTCTTCATGCAGAAGTGCACGCAGTGTAAACGGTGCACGGAGGAGTGTCCGTTCGGAGCACTGGACGAGGATGAAAAAGGCACACCGCTTGTCAACCTGATGCGCTGCCGCCGCTGCGGCACTTGTTTCGGTGCGTGTCCGGAACGAATCATTTCGTTCAAGAACCACACCGTGAACAGCGTATCCCAGATGATCAAGTCGATCTCGATGCCCGACGAACTGGACGAGAAACCGCGCATTCTGGCGTTTGTTTGTGAAAACGACGCGTTGCCGGCCGTCGAGATGGCGGGCATGATGCGGATGAAATACAACGCGATGGTTCGCATTATACCCCTCCGGTGTCTCGGGTCCATGAGTTCGGTATGGGTTGGCGACGCGCTGGCATCCGGTTTTGACGGCGTCATGCTTCTTGGATGCGCCAAAGGTGACGACTATCAATGTCACTTCGTCAAGGGCAGCGAGATGGCCGAGTACCGAATGGGCAACGTGAAGGAAAAGCTGAAACAGCTCGTTCTTGAGGAAGAGCGCGTGGAGCTCCACGACATCGCGATCACCGATTACCAGAGGATCCCGGGAATCATGGACAAGTTCCTCGAGGTGATCGACGACGTCGGACTCAACCCGTATAAGGACATGTAAACCCGTTAATTTTCAGTTCACGTGGCTTCATGGAAGGCCCCCGGCTCCCGGGGGCCTTTTTTTCGGCAATTTTTGCCTTTTTTCGGGCAAAACGTCATGCGACTTCGTGCATTTTGGGGTCCCAGAAAAAGGAGCTTTTTTTTGGACCCATTTGTAGAATAACGCCTATCTCCACATATCTAAAAACGTTACATATGTCTCGCCGGTCACATCAAGGTTCGGCAAGGGATGTGCAAAGCCAGAGATAGTGAATTAATTCACGTTTTTCCCTTGACAGCAAGGGATAAACGGGTCTATAACTAACAATGGTGGCAAAGTCTGAGCTTGATACATCAGTGCTTGAGAAATTTTTATCAAGGTCAGGCCCGCACCGCACGAAATTCACAATAGTCATGGCTTTCAGCTTACTGGAATTTTTCTGATAATACTGAAAAGCCAATTAATACAGGTTTCGGTCACTCGAGGAGACAAGATGTCTGATAAACAGCCCAAAACTCCTATGCTCGATGAGCTCGAAAAAGGAAAGTGGCCCAGTTTCGTATCGGAGATAAAGAGGGCGGCCAAGACAAGCCCGATGTGTTACGACCTTCTTGGCCAGCTCGAACAATCTTACACCGAGAAGATTGGCCACTGGAAACACGGTGGAATTGTGGGTGTTATGGGATACGGCGGCGGAGTTATCGGCCGCTATTCCGATCTGCCGGACAAGTTTCCGGGAATCTCGCATTTCCACACAATGCGTATCAATCAGCCATCCGGCTGGTTCTATAATTCAGACGCATTGCGGAAAATCTGCGATATCTGGGAGAAACACGGTTCCGGCCTCACCAACATGCACGGTTCCACAGGCGATATCATCCTTCTGGGAACGTCAACCGATCATCTTGAGCCGGTATTTGACGAACTCCAGAAAATCGATTTTGATATCGGCGGGTCCGGCTCCGACGTCCGGACACCCAGTTGCTGCTGCGGTGAAGCACGTTGCGAGTGGGCGTGTTACGACACCATGAAGGCATGCTACGATTTTACGCAGGCCTTCCAGGACGAAATCCACCGCCCCGCGTTCCCGTACAAGTTTAAATTCAAATTCTCCGGCTGTCCTAACGATTGCGTAGCATCCATCGCCCGCTCCGACATGTCGATCATCGGCATCTGGCGCGACGATATCCAGATGGACAAAGCCGCCGTTACCGAATATGCCAAAGGCGGCATGGACATCCAGAAGGACGTCGTGAACAACTGCCCCGCCAAGTGCATGGAGTGGGACGGCAAAGAGCTGACCATCGACAACAGTTACTGCCGCAAGTGTATGCACTGCATCAACGCAATGCCCAAGGCTCTGAGGCCGGGCAAGGATCGCGGCGCGTGCATACTGCTCGGGTCCAAAGCGCCCATCGTTGAAGGCGCGCTTCTTTCTTCGGTGCTGATTCCGTTCTACAAAATGGAAGCTCCGTACACAGAATTAATGGAAGTCATTGAGCGAATCTGGGACGTCTGGTCTGAGGAAGGAAAAGCACGCGAGCGCGTAGGAGAATTCATCCAGCGCGTTGGCATGGGCAACTTCCTCGACGCGATCGAACTCGATCCGGTACCCGAAATGATCGCCCACCCTCGTGAAAACCCGTACATCTTCTACGAAGAATATTTCGAAGAAGGAGACGACGAGGAAGAAGAAGAGAACGAGGGCTAGAGTTAATTCTGAAAATTGAACAAATAGCTACGGAATCGAGGTTAAAAATGGCTGAACCGCAAGAAAGAAGAACTGACTATGGTCCTCCGCATTACGACCAGTTCTTGCCCCCGGTAATCAAAAAGAACTACGGCAAGTGGAAGTACCACGAAATAGTCAAACCGGGCGTTATGGTGCATGTAGGCGAATCTGGCGACGAACTGTTCACGGTGCGCGCAGCGTCTGGACGGCTTCTCTGCATCGACAAAATTCGCGACTACTGTAACCTCGCCGACAAGTACTGCGACGGGTATCTGAGATTTACCAGCCGTCACAACGTCGAGTTTCTCACCGACAAAAGAGAAAATATCGACCCCCTGATCAAAGAGCTCCAGGGCATGGGGCATCCGGTCGGCGGTATTGGCAACTCCCTGTCGAGCATCGTGCACACGCAGGGATGGGTTCATTGCCACTCCGCGGCGACGGATGCATCCGGCGTCGTAAAGGCCGTCATGGACGACCTGATCGGACACTTTGAAAATATGGATCTGCCGGGCAAACTGCGTATCGCACTGGCATGCTGCCTCAACATGTGTGGCGCCGTACACTGCTCCGACATCGCGATCCTCGGTATTCACCGGCGTCCGCCAAAAGTCGCTCACGACAAAGTAAAAAAGATGTGTGAGATACCCAGCGTATCCGCGTCCTGTCCGACAGCGGCGATCCGCCCGGCGACGGTCGACGGAAATCCTTCTGTGGAAGTTCTCGAAGAACTTTGTATGTTCTGCGCCAACTGCTACACGGTCTGTCCGGCGATGCCGCTGAACGATCCGCTCAACGATGGTATTTCGATCTGGGTCGGCGGCAAGGTATCCAACGCCCGTCACGAACCCATGTTCTCCAAGCTGGCGATTCCTTTTCTACCCAACAATCCGCCGCGCTGGCCAGAGACTGTTGACGCAGTCAGGGGCATCGTTGAGCTGTGGGCGAAAAATGCCAACAAGTACGAAAGAATGGGCGAGTGGATCGAGCGTATCGGTTGGCCCAGATTTTTCAAAATGGCCGGAATTGAATTTCAGAAAGAGCATATTGACGACTTCAAGCATGCCGGTCTGACATTCAAGAGGTCGACACACCTTACATTTTAAGGGGTTTTGAAATGGCCACGACTGTCGATGAAATAGCTGACGCCATGTTCAACATGGTTAAAGAAGCTTTCGGCATCAAAAAACTGAAACCGACGGATCTCACCAAAGCGATGATGCAGCTCTATGAAGGCGAAATAGACAAGAAAATGTGCAAAGCGGCCATCAAAGAGCTGGTTAACTCCGGACGATGTGTATACACGTATTTCGGAGGAAGTTTTATCGAGATCCCGCATAAAGAGGGTTCTGCAAACGACTAGAGCTGCGTAAAGGTTCCTGGTCTATGGAAACGAGCTTATCGAGACTGGTAGTCGCGGGTTTATCCGGCGATTCCGGAAAAACGATAGCGAGTTTGAGCCTTCTTACAGCATTGAAGAGGAAAAAATACTCGGTCTCCGTCTTCAAAAAAGGGCCGGATTATATTGATCCGGCCTGGCTGTCAATCGCGGCTCAATCGGGCTGTCGCAACCTGGACACCTGGATGGTCGATCCGAGGGTTGTTCTCAAAACCTTTGTCGATCATGCGAATAATTCCGATATCTCCGTAATCGAGGGGAATCGGGGTTTGTTCGACGGCAGGGATGTCCACGGTAGACACAGTACGGCCGAGCTTGCCAAATTGCTCTCTTCCCCGGTTGTCTTGGTGGTTAACGCCACCAAGACAACCCGGACCATCGCCGCGATCCTGAACGGATGTCTTTCGTTTGATCCCGAGGTGAATATTGCCGGCGTAATTCTCAATCGAATTGCGGGTAAACGTCACCTCAACATCGTTACAAAGACGATAGAACAGTACTCGGATCTGGCGGTGCTGGGAGCGATTCCGAAACTTGGAGACGATTCCGCCCTCATCCCCGGCCGGCACCTCGGATTGATTACACCGTCGGAACACGCGTTCGGCGACGACCTGAGGTCCAGGCTGAATGATATCGCGGACAACTATCTTGATGTAGATGGACTGATCGGTGTGGCGGAGCAGGCGGGACCGCTTGTTTTTATCAGAGATCCCCAAACTCAAAAAACACCGGCCAGGGTTAAAATCGGCTACTTCGCGGATTCGGTTTTCACTTTTTACTATCCTGAAAACCTGGAAGCTCTTGAAAAAGCGGGGGCCCGGTTGATCCCCGTATCGTCGCTGGCCGATAAAAAATTGCCTGATATCGACGCGCTCTACATCGGTGGCGGTTTTCCGGAAACACACGCCGATTTGCTGGTGAAAAACAGATCGATGATGGAGGCGGTTCGGGACGCGGCCAGTAACGGGCTACCCGTTTACGCTGAATGCGGTGGACTGATTTACCTCTCCCGGTCGATCCGGTGTGACGACACCATCTACCCGATGGCGGATCTTTTTCCGGTAGACCTCGAGATGAACCGGAAACCGGTGGGACACGGATACACGGAAGTCGAGGTCGACGGACCCAATCCGTATTACGAGATCGGAACAAAAATACGCGGTCACGAATTCCATTATTCGGGACCGGCGGATAAACAGAAGAATTTCAGCAGTTGTATGAAAATGGAGTCCGGAACCGGAATCGGATCGGGCAGGGACGGACTGGTACACGGCAACACACTGGCGTGTTACACCCACGTTCATGCAGACGGTGCCGGGAGTTGGGCTTCATCATTGGTAAACAGAGCCGTCGAATACGCGGCGGGCCGGCGTAACCGGCGCCCCGGAAAAGGCGGTTCTGGCAGTCAATTTAAATCAGTGGCGTTTTGATTAGCCGCGGAAAAGAAGCACCATGGTA
>CAYUDF010000083.1:0-8526 GCA_964443465.1 uncultured bacterium | reverse complement strand
AACAGCTTTTTCTTTTGTGATTTCCGAATAAATTCACGCAGCATCATTTCCGTTATCTGGAAGTCGGCGATTACGCCGTCTTTCATCGGGCGCACGGCGGAGATGTGGTCGGGGGTTTTGCCCAGCATCTGCTTGGCTTCCAGTCCCACCGCGTAAAGCTTGCGGTTGCCCTGGTCGATCGCCACCACGGACGGTTCGTTCAATACGATTCCGTTCCCCTTCACAAACACGAGGGTGTTGGCAGTGCCAAGGTCGATGGCAACGTCGTTGGTCAGAAAGTTTGTTATTCTGGAAAACACCTGCGATCAATTCCTTTCTTGAAACGCACGCGATATGAGGCGCTGCGGCTCAAAAATATCCGCCTTCTTTCAGACTTCTGTACCCGTCGGCTCCGATGATAACGTGGTCGAGCAATTCGATCCCGATGAGTTCGCCACACTTCGCGAACCGGTTTGTAAACTCGATATCTTCCTTGCTCGGCGTCGGATCCCCTGTGGGATGGTTGTGCACGAGAATGATGGATGCAGCGCTTGTGGAAATTGCGGGCTTCAATATCTCTCTCGGATGCACGATCGACGCATTCAGCGATCCGATCGAAACGGTTACTACTTTTAACAACTGGTTTTTTGTGTTCAGAAACGCGGCCTTGAAATGTTCCCGGTCGTAATGTTTCATCTCGTCGATGAACAACCGCGCGATATCCCCGGGTGTTCTGACCGGATTCCCGTTGGAACGCGATTCCCGCGCAAACCGCTTTCCCAGTTCGAAAGACGCGACCAGCTGACACGCCTTCGCAAATCCGATCCCCGGAATCCCGGACAGATCGTCTACAACGGCCCGCCCCAGTGAAACCAGATCACCAAACTCGTTGAGAACCTTCAACGCCACCACGGGAGCACTCGCACCCCTCGAGCCGCCGCCGATAACAATCGCCACCAGCTCGTGCAACGACAACCCCGCCGCCCCGACGTGATACAGCCGTTCCCGCGGCCGCTCATTGTCGGGAATTCCCTTTACCGAAAAACGCTGCAACATCTTCCACACCTCCACACAACCGTTTTGCACCCGTTGGTAAAATGCCGGCTCGAGTCTTCTGCCGACAACGCCGAACGCAGGCTACCACCGGTTCGGCACATTTGACAAGTATATTACAGACAGAATGTTAGTCGCCGCAAGTCTTGATTGAAACCGGCGGTTGTCAAATTATCTTTACGCCAGCATACGGATCTGCTCGCGGGCAAAATCCATCCAGGCGTCTTCGGGGTAGCGTTCGACGAAATCCTCGTAGCACTGCTTCGCCCGCTGCCTGTTGTCAAACGTGTGCCAGTAGAGATTGGCCGCGCGCAGTATGGTAAACGCGGCGTCATTATGCCTCGGATACCGTCTGGCGAAGTTTTCGTACGCGGTCAGCGCCAGCTTCGGTTTCAGGTTCCGCTCGAGGCCGAAGGCCAGGTCAAGGTGGGGACTGGAGGAAAGCACAAAATCCGGAAATCCACGAACCGCCTGCCCGAACACATCTTCTCCGCCCGCGCGGTCGTTTGACAGGAGCAGGATCTCACACGCCTTGAGATAGTTCGCCCGGGCGCCGATTTCATCGCGGGTCATAATCTGTACCCTGGCCAGTTCCGCGTGTACCGGGCCCTCGTCCGGCCTGTCGGCGATGTAGCGCGACAGTTCGTCCTGGGCGCCGTAGTATTCGCCATTTTTCAGGTACCGACTGGCGCGCATGCGGTGGGCTTCCGCCCGTGCCTCGCGCCATCCGCCCGACGCCATTGTATACGCCACACCGACCAGGAACCCGACAATGTGGGTGACGTACGCCACGTTTGCCCCGGCACCGCCGAATTGCACCAGCCCACGCGCCACCTGCAGTACCATCCACAGGATCAGGGCGAACACAATGGGCACTTCCACGCGGCCGGCTTTCACATATGCCTGAAGCGGCATAAACACCCAGTAAGCGATTTTAACGCGACTCACGTAGAATCGGACGAGGAAGGCCCCAAGGATGCCGGAAACAGCCCCCGAAGCGCCAATGATGCCCGCATTGGTGTCCAGTACGTGGATGTTATACCAGCCCTGGGCCAGGTTTCCCAGAAGGGTGGATCCCAGATAGAGGAACGAAAAAGCCGCCGTGCCCATCCGGTCTTCCAGGTACCATCCGAACAGAAGCAGATACAACAGGTTGCCAATCAGGTGCACGTAGCCGAAGTGCAGAAAACCGGCCGCCATGGCCGCCGGCCAGCCGGAGTACCCCGGATAGTAGACAAAATTGTAGAAATTAAACGGTGTGGCGCCGGGGAAATAGTTAACGGCGGCGAACACAAAAACACACAGGAAGGAGAAGAATACGGTCATCACCGGGAAACGTCTCGTTTCCACGTCGATTCCAACCGGCATGTAGTAGAAAAAATACATGTGTTCCCTGATGGTGTGTTTCCGTCGAACGGACTGCGCCTTTTTTTTCGCGTGCAATTTTCACGCCTTTATCGAAAGGGATCGGCCTCCAGGGCCAAAAAAAACGATCCCCCTCCCAAAAGAGGGGGATCGTTGTTTCAATCACCGCCCGGAGGCGGCTAAACACGAGTCAGACTTACTAGAAGCCGTAGGTCGCGGAGATGCGGCCGACAGGTCCGTAGTATGAGTCGTTGAACGCGGTGTAACCGGTCAACCAGTAACCCATGCTGAACGGGGTCTCCGGCGCCAGTTCGAGGTCGATTGTCCACTCGGCGACGTTAAAACCGGCTCCGAGGAACCACTCAAACGGTTTGGATGTTTGATCGAGGATGTCGGTCGGATCGTCGGTGATCTTGACCTCGCTCGTACCGTCTTTGTCGGTGTAGCTGGTGTTGTGGTGGACGGCGCCGATACGGGTCGTCAGCCACGACGTGATCTCGGTCTCGAGGGCCAGACGGAAGGTCGGGAACGTGCTCCACGTACTTTCGTCGACGCTGCCCGAATCCGGCACGGACGCTTCCCATTTGCCATAGTTGTACTCTGCGGCAAAGATCAGCGTGTTGCTGCCGTTGACTTCGACGTCCAGGCCGGCACCAACCTTGAAACCCATCATCTTGTCCCCGTGGTCGCTGTTGAACGCCGGGGGATTGCTCGGAGAAGCCTTCAGAGCATATTCTGACTGGGCGTATTGGAACAGCGGAATAACCGTGACGTAGTCTTTCCAGTCGTAAAACATACGCGCGGAAAAATCAAGACCGGTGCCCTTGTCGTATTCGTACTTGTTACGCGCCGGTGCAGTTGTCTTGCCGAGATCGGTCTCACCGCCGGCCGATGCATACGTGAAAGCGGCATCGACGATCATGTTGTCGTTATTCGACCACGTTGCTCCAATACCGTATGTCGCCCACGACACCGAGGCTTTGTTCGTGCCGTCTTCATCCGTGCTCTCACTTTTTACGCTCGAGCGTGTATAAGCAAGACCCAGAACCCAGCTTTCGCCGATTTCCCAGCCGCCGGCCACGTCCCACTTGTTCACGGGGGTCTCGTCAAACTGCTGCGTTCCACCGTTTTGGAACGCTTTGCCCGGCGAAGTCATGTAGATGAACGGATTGACCAGGTAGAAACCGGGGTCATCGACCGCGTTTTCGTGCAACGTGATGCGGTAGGTTCCCCATTTTCCGTCTTCACCGCAGGCATAGTTGAAGCCCAGCGCGCGGGAATTCCACAGCGCACCGGAGTCATACTGACCCAGTCCGTTAGCTCCACCCAGGCCGTCGTCTTCGGCCTTCCAGGGACCTTCGTAGCGGTCAAAGTAACCAGCTTGGCTGAGCCACTCGCCACCGGCCCATGAACCGATCTCGGCCTGGACCAGGTTTGCGTAGGACGGCAACGTGCTGTACCAGCGAAATACGTTGCTGTCGTCACTCAGGTAATCGCCCGTACCGGCCATCGTGCGTACGCGTGCTGTTGTAGCGAAAGCGGGCGCAGCGATAACGATCACGAGCATCGAAACCAGAACAATCTTGCTCCAGTTCTTAAACATATCGGTAACCTCCTCTTTGGGAACGAAGTCTTCAGCTGCCGGCGGACCGGCTCATTCCCAACTTTGTTTTCGTAACTTACTCAGGCCCATGCAGGGTCTACACGTGATGACCGCGCGTTGCGGCCACATTCTAACCCGATTCCAACACCTCCTTCAGAAAAGAGACTTTTTACGGCAACCGGATAGAACCCATTAAATACCTTGCATTCCCCCTGGAACTTCAAGCGTCGAATTGTGCCGGCAGACCCACCCGCAACCGTCGTGGCGACCTCTGCCGCCGTTCCCGCAGCGGGAAATCAACTCTGTCCATTCCGCGAAATGCTTAATTTTCTCGTTCTCAGACCTCTATTTCACTATATCCCCAAACTTAATCGGGGAATTTACGCCTGACCCAAAACCTTGTCAACGCTTTTTCTGCGTTTTGCGACCGATTTCACATAATTACCGGTTCCGAGTCAATAAGAAAGTTCTGAGCCAGACGGTCTTTAAACGCCCTTGTGGGAAAAGATTGCCCCGTGGGCAGAGGTTGCACAACCGCTTCGATCGAATCTCCCCGCCGGTGCGCAGTGATTCGCCGCGGCTCGACCAGGACTCGTAACTTATTTATTTATTGGATGATAAGACGTCGCGCGAGATCCGCCATTCGGCTACCAGCCTCGATTCAAACAGCTGGCTGGCCGGATCGAGCGAGCCCACGCGCACCTGGCCGAACGCGTGCAGGAAAAGATTTTCGGAAAGATACATCGCGACGTGGGTTATCTGGGTGGCTGATTTTCCGAAAAAAATCAGGTCACCGGTGGAAAGTTCCTGGGCAGCGGCGAGGGGGTGGGCGGGATCGGCAGTTCTTGCCGTACCGTAAACGGACTGCATATCGGCATCGCGGGGAATCACCCGGCCACTGAGGCGATAGATTCGCTGGACCAGGCCGGAACAATCAAATCCCTTGGTGGTTGTTCCGCCCCATATATAAGGGATCCCCAGAAACCGGAGGCCGGTCTCCGACAGCTGTTTCCGCGATGTCCGCATACGGACGGGGTTTTTCTCGACGTCGCGCGCTACGATAAATCCTTCTTTTCCGTCCGGCAACCGTACCGAGCGCCATCCTCGTCGGGCGCAGGGGTTGATTTCCAGCTTTGTTCCGATGACCAGATCGGTCACGGGCAACGCGTCACGCTCGGGCGCCTGGAACACGACTGCGTGGTTGACGGATGTCCGGAATTTCGCCGATTCCTTGTATGCCTTTACCGCACCCGGCGTTACGACGACCAGATGCCAGCTCCGTATCCAGCCGATGTACCCATCGTCCATGCGGACCAGGTACCACTCGCCGTCTTCCTTGAGGGGTTCGACAACATCACCATAAATAATTTGCGTGATCAATTCGGAGGCGTGGTTCGAAAACCGCCGGACGTCCGCCACACTGCTCGCCGCCATCAGCACAACGGGCAGGTCGTCGACGTCCGTCGGCAGGTCAACAAAACGTACGCTATCCCCTATCAGACCCCGGCTCCGCAGTCTGCCGCTTAATTCGTCCAGCATCGCGGTATCGCTGCATTCGCACACCAGGTGCCGTCCGTCCGGCGGTTTCAAATAGACATTTGTGTAACACGTCCGCCAGTCGAGTCCCCGCGATGACCTCAGTTCCTCGATTGTTTCGTTGATACCGTGTAATACTGTTTGAATATCCATCTACAACGTCCTTTTACCGGACCCCAGTTTGGGATCGAGTACGTCCCGCAGCGCATCCCCCAGCAGGTTGAATCCCAGAACGGTCAACGTAATCATCAAACCCGGCGCCAGGCTCAGCCAGGGAGCGACGCGCAGATAGTCCAGTCCCCCGCTGATCATCGATCCCCAGCTGGCCGTCGGCGGTTGCGCGCCCAGCCCCAGGAAACTCATCGAAGACTCCGCCATGATCGCCGCGCCCAACCCCATAGAAAATATCACGATCAACTGCGTAAAACAGTTGGGAAGCAGGTGGCGCCAGATAATCTTGGTGTGGGAAGCACCCAGGGACCGTATGGCCGTCACAAACTCGCGTTCCTTGAGGGAAAGGACCTGGGCACGGACCAGCCGCGCCACCCCCGCCCAACCGACGATGCCCAGCGCGATAAACAGTGCCGCCATGCTTGGCCCCACGGCGGCGACCACCGCAATCAACAGCAGCAGCCCGGGATAAGCCAGCGTGATGTCGGCCAGTCGCATGACAAGGTTGTCCACACGTCCGCCGAAATATCCCGCGATCAGGCCCAGCGCCGTACCAAACGCGATGGCGATCAGGCGGGACAAGACGGCCACCTCCAGCGAAAAACGGGAACCGTAGAGAAGACGCGTGGCCACGTCGCGTCCAAAAATATCGGTACCGAATATGTGCTCAACGGACGGCGGTTCCAGTGACCGCTCCATCTCGATGGCATTCGGTTGATAGGGGGTGAGTACCGGCGCCAGTAAACCGGACAGCACCATCAGACCGGCCAGAACGAATCCGGCGAGCCCCCCGTGGTGCCTCAGGAGCCGCCCGGTCACACCGGAAAACAGTCGTCTGCGCCGATTCTCACGCTTCAACCCGGCCCCCCAGTTTGACCCTGGGATCGACACGGGCGTACAGCAGGTCGACCAGCAGGTTGACGGTCATAAACAGTACGGCCATAAATAACACGGACCCCTGGATCGCTGGCAGGTCGCGTTTGAGGATCGCGTCGAGTGTGAACCGTCCCAGACCGGGCCAGGCGAATATGGACTCGGTTAACACCGCGCCGCTGAGGTAGCTGCCGAAATCCGCCCCCACAACGGTGATGATGGGAAGCAGGGCGTTCCTCAGGCCGTGCCGGAGAAACAGCCACCGTTCCGGCACACCCTTGGCCCGGGCGGCCCGCATGTACATCTCTCCGATTTCGTCCAGCAGGCTGGAACGGGTGATCCGGGCCACGTAAGCGGCCGACGCCTGGGCCAGTGTAAAAGCGGGCAGCACCAGGTACACCAGCTTACCTCCGCCGTAACCCGACGCCGGCAAAACACCCAGTTTCATTGCGAACAGGTAGATCAACAGAACACCCAGCCAGAAAACCGGCATCGACACGCCCACCACCGTCGCGCCCATCGTCAGGTGGTCCAGCGGCTTTTTCCACTTCCACGCGGCCAGCACACCCGCACCAATCCCCAGGAAGACGGCAATGAGCATGGCCGCGGCGGCCAGCTGCATCGTGTAGGGGAAGCGCCTCATGATAGAATCCCGCACCGGAATCCCGGTGACATAGCTGTTACCCAGGTCCAGCCGGGCCAGTCCGCCGAGGTACTTGAGATACTGCACGACCAGCGGGTCGTTGAGGTTCATCTCCTCGCGCAACCGCTCCACCGTCTCCTCGTCGTAACGTTCTCCCACCATGCTGAGCACGGGATCGCCGGGCAGCACATACATTAGAAAGAATGTCACCGTCGCCACACCCAGCAGGATCGGAAAAAACAAAAGCAACCGTTTGACGACGTAACTCAGCATTTCAGGAACTCAATTCGTAGTTTTACGGACACCCGAGTAATCGACGCCCAGGTACACGACGGGCGGTTCGAAACCGGAGAGGCCCGGACCGGTCGCGTAATATGTGACTGGATAATAAAGGTATAACCAGGGCGCCTGGTCGTGCACAAGACTGTCGATCTCCGCGTACATGGCCTGAGATAGACTCATTTCGACGGTCCGGCCGGCCGATTCGATGAGGCTATCGATCCGGCTGTCGGAAAAGAATACGCGATTTCCGCCCCCGCCGGCGTTTTGGGAATGAAACAGCGGATAAATGAAGTTCTCGGCGTTTGGATAGTCGGCGAACCAGTCGAGGAAAAAGGCGTCCACCCGGCCGGCGCTCACCGCCTCCTTGAACGCGCTCCATTCGCGGCGTACCAGTCGGACTTCCACCCCGACTTCGGCGAGGTAGCCCTGGACGGCTTCCAGAATCCGGGACCCCTCCGGGCTTTCCCGCTGCCATATCTCCATCTCAAATCCATCGGGGTAACCGGCCTCGGCCAGAAGGGCTTTCGCCCGGGCCGGATCGTAAGCGTAACCCTGCCGGGACCGGTAACCCTGCAGCCCCGGGGGAATCGCGCCCGTGGCGCGTCGAGCCGTGCCGGAGGTGAGCACATCGATCAACCGTTCGACGTTAACGGCCATATTCAACGCTTTGCGTACGCGGATATCGTCGAAGCGTTTATTGTTGAGCCCGATATAGTACACCCTCAATTCGGCCAGCTGGTGAAGCACGGGAGCGTATTGTTTGGAGTCCCTGAACCGGTCCAGTTCAGGCGCCGGTATTTCGAATATATCGAGAGTCCCGGATTCGAACTCGGCCACCCGTGTGAATGCTTCCGGTATGATTCGGAATCGGATCGACGTGAGTTGTTGCGGAGGATCCGGAAACCAGGGGTTTTTATCGAGGAGCAGGTAGTCGCCGCGCTGCCACTTTGCCACGGACCACTGGCCCGACCCCACGGGCAGACCGTTAAATACCTTGAAACCGCCCTTTCCGGCATTCGTG
>CAYUDF010000082.1:0-8535 GCA_964443465.1 uncultured bacterium | reverse complement strand
CCGAAACCATGCCCGCGCGTGTTTTCCAGTGTAATGACCACGCTGGCGGGAGTATCGCCCTGTGCGGTACCCTGCGCTACGTATGTTCCTCTGATGGTTCGCCGTTTGATCGACAGCGGCGCCGGAATCATCCGGTGGTTGCCGTCACCGATCACCGTGCGGTACGCGTCTTCGATGGCGCGGTCAGCGCCGTCAATCGACTGGATCGCCAGCAGCGCGGCGTACACAACAATTTCTTCTCCGGGATCCAGGTCACCCAGCAGCGGGGATACACCGTAGGCAACCTGAAGGTTTGATTCACCCGCCGTCGTTTGCGACGACGAATCAGAATCACCCGTTTCCCGATCTCCGGCGGCGGGAGTTTCCATTGTCTCTTTGTCCGCGGTGAGGTAGGTCTGCACCAGGTCGACCAGCCGCCTGTCGGCCGACACAGCGCCGGTCAGCCAGGAGAGGCCTTCCTTCGCCGGCTCCGCAAAAAAGACGGCGGCAACCGCCGTTCGATCCGGATCACCCAGCAGGATTCCTTTCGAAACCAGTGGCTCTCCCGCGCCCTGCGGAGAAAACAGATCCTGTGTGGATACTGAGAATCCACACGGCCGTTCGATGACGGTGCCGACACAAACGTCCTTGATGGTTTGTTTGCTGGCGTTCCGCACCGTCAGCTTCATCGCGACCATGCAGTCAATATGCGGGTGGGTCCACGTATAGCATTCCTGGTGGAGTTGCAGGAGCGGATTTCCGTCTTCGTCCACCGCTTCGTACGACAGCACGACCATCTGGTCACCGGCTGCTGCGTAATCCTCATCAATTTTTCCATCGTTGTCGTTGTCGACGCCGTCCAGGCGGTCTTCGTCTTCGAGCCCGTCACCGTCGTCGTCGCGTTGAGAGAGAGGGTATCTGACGCCTCCCTCAACACCTTCCTGCACCGGGCCCAGGTCCGCCGCCTCTTTGCTGGGCCTCAGCCACTGCGGCTCGGTAGCGGTTGTATTGGCCAGTTCAATGATTTCGCCGTTTGCCCCGGCGGCCAGCACAACAAATCCTCCGCCGGCGATGAGACTTTGCCCTCCGCTCCAGTCGGTCGAAAACCTCACCCATCTTCCGGTGGGCCCCAGTTCCAGGACGGCACGCCCCGGTCCGATAACCGCTGTGACTGCTTGTTTACGGCCTTCCGGCCCGTCGGAATCGTCGGTAGCTTCATCGTTGTTATTGTGCTCGCTGGTCTCGGGCTCGGGGGCAGATACCGGCGCGGCCAGTCCGGCTTGCGATACGGGCGGGGAGGCGACCCAGAACAGGACGCTAAAAAATAGCGCAAGCCATATAAATGTATGCAGATACGGTTGTTTCACGGGTTGATGTAGTCCTCGTTATGATGAACGTACTAATATTGTCGCAGATCACACCGTTGTCAAGTGTGTTACATCGACAAATAAAAGCTCAAACTCTCCAGAGCGACAGCCAGATTGACGTTGCGCAGCCATATGTTGTCGGGCAAATCCAGCCGTACAGGAGTAAAATTGAGGACACCCTTGATACCCACCCTCACCATCAGGTCGACAGCCTCCTGCGCGCCGGCTTTGGGGGTTGTCAGCACGCCGATCGCGACCGGGTTTTCCGTAAGCTCTTTCTCGGCTTCGCCGAGCGGCCGGATCTCCAGGTCTTTCCAGATCGTACCGATCTTGGAATCATCAACGTCGTAAACGTGGGTGAAAAAGAAACCGTCTTCCCGGAATCCATCGTGAAAAAACAGCGCGTGCCCCAGGCTGCCCGCGCCGAACAGCGCCATCGACCACTGGTGTTTCAACCCAAGTATTCCAGCGATGGTCTGCTTGAGTTCGGAAACCTTGTAACCCAGGCCGCGCGTGCCGAAATTTCCGAAATAGGAAAGGTCTTTTCGGACCTGCGCCGCGGTGATACCGCCCAGTTCGGCCAGTCGGGCCGATGAAACGGTTGTAACGTTGTCCGATTCAAGATCGCGGAGGATCCTGAAATAGTTGGACAGTCTCCGGACAGTGAATTCCGAGATTTTTCCCGTATTACCTTGTATTTCCCTTGTCATCAGTCGATCAGGCCTCCCACCTGCCGATACCTAATCTCCGTTATTTCCATTTTCTTCGTCGTCTATGGCCAGATGCGCCACGTCAACAACATGGTCCCCATCATCGAGGTTGATCAGTTTAACACCCTGAGCATACCGACCCATAACCCGGACCTGTTCGACCGGGCACCGGATAATAATACCATTTTTAGTAATCATCATCAGCTGATCGGTATCCTCGACTTCCATGATAGCGACAACTTCACCGTTTTTGTCGGTGGTTTTGATATTTACGACACCCTTGCCGCCCCTCGCCGTAATCCGGTAGTCCTCCAGGGCAGACCGTTTGCCGAATCCATTTTCGGTGACGGACATCAGGGTTGCTCCCTGCCCGACCACCACCATTCCGACTACGTCGTCGTCGTCGTTGAACCGGACACCCCTCACACCGCTCGAAGCGCGCCCCATGGGCCGCACGTTCTTTTCGGGGAAGCGGATCGCCCGGCCCTTGCGGGTCGCCATAATGACTTCCTGCGAACCGTCTGTGACGGACGCTTCGATCAGCATGTCGCCCGGGCGCAGTTTTGTTGCGATGATACCGGACCGACGAACGTTCGAGTATTGGCTCAACTGTGTTTTTTTGATCTGTCCCTTGCGGGTCGCCGTAATCAGATATTGATCGGGCGAAAACTCCTCCACCGGCAGCAGGCTGGAAATACGTTCGCCGTTCTCCAGTTGTAAAAGATTGACGATGGCCTTGCCGCGCGCGATTCGGCTGGCAACAGGGATCTCGTGGACCTTGATCGTGTAACACTTGCCCTTGTCGGTAAAAAACATGATATAGCTGTGGGTGGACGCCACAAACAGGTGTTCGACAAAGTCTTCGTCGCGCATCTTGATGCCGGTCAGCCCGCGGCCGCCGCGCCGCTGCTTGCGGTACGTGTCCAGGGCCAGCCGTTTCACGTATCCGGCGTGGCTGATCGTAATGACCATGTCCTCCACCGTGATCAGATCCTCGACTTCAAACGCCACCGGGCCCTGGTCGACAATTTCCGTGCGGCGGTCATCGGCGTACTTGGCCCTGACTTCCTTGACCTCTTCCCTGATAATTTCGAGCACCTTGATCCGGTCGCCGAGAATTTCCTTCAGTTCGGCGATGAGCTTCAACAGCCCCTGGTATTCGTCTTCGATTTTCTGGCGCTCGAGTCCGGTCAGGCGCTGCAGGCGCATATCGAGGATGGCCTGTGCCTGCTTCTCCGACATGTTGAATTTTGTCATGAGGCCTTCGCGCGCGACATCCACCGTTTCCGACCCGCGAATCAGCGCGATGATCTCGTCGATGTGGTCGAGCGCGATCCGTAATCCCTCGAGAATGTGAGCCCGCGCTTCCGCCTTTGCCAGTTCGAAACGCGTCCGGCGAATGACAACGTCCTCGCGGTGGTCCAGCCAATGCTGAATAATCTGCCGCAGGTTCATGACCTCCGGACGGTTGTTCACCAGCGCGAGCATGATGATGCCAAAGGTGATCTGCATCTGCGTATGCTTGAACAGCAGGTTTTCCACAACCCGGCTGTCGGCGTCTCTCTTGAGGATGATCAACGCGCGCATTCCTTCACGATCCGACTCGTCGCGGATATCGGCGATATCCTCGATCGTGCCCGCCTTGACCAGATCGGCGATTCGTTCGATAAGAACCGCCTTATTGACCTGGTAGGGCAGCTCTCTTATCACGATGGCTTCACGCCCGCCCTTCATTTCCTCGATTTCCGTGCGCGCACGTACGATAACCCTTCCCCGTCCCGTCTTGTACGCCTCTTCGATTCCCAGTTTTCCCAGTACGATACCCGCCGTCGGAAAGTCCGGGCCCTTGACCAGTCCGAACAGTTCCGCTTCGGAGACGTCGGGGTCATCCAGAACAGCGATAGCGCCGTCGCAGACTTCGCCGATGTTGTGCGGCGGCACGTTGGTGGCCATTCCGACAGCGATACCGGTGGCTCCATTGACGAGCAGATTGGGCACCCTGGACGGCATGACCAGGGGCATCGTCTTGCTCTCGTCGTAGTTCGGCCCGTACTCGACCGTATCTTTGTCGAGGTCGGCGAGCATCTCTTCCGCGATCGCCGTCATGCGGACTTCGGTATACCGCTCGGCCGCGGCGGGGTCACCGTCGACCGATCCGAAGTTGCCCTGGCCGTCGACGAGGGGGTAACGCAGCGAAAATTCCTGCGCCATGCGCACCATCGTGTCGTAGATTGCCGATGTCCCGTGCGGGTGATAGTTACCGTTGACGTCGCCCGTCACTTTGGCCGATTTGCGGTAAGGTCTGCCGTGCGTGAGATGGAGGTCGTCCATCGCGGTAAGTATACGCCGGTGGACCGGCTTCAGCCCGTCCCTCACGTCGGGCAGCGCCCGCGATATGATCACGCTCATCGAATAGTCGAGATACGACGTCCGCATCTCCTCTTCGATATGAACGGGTACAATCTTTTCTCTGCTGGATGCCATTTATGCTCCCGTGATTAAAATCAAACGTCGAGATTTTTAACAGAGAGTGCATTCTCCTGGATGAACTCTCTTCTCGGTTCGACCTGATCGCCCATCAATATCGAAAACAGCCTGTCCGCTTCGACGGCGTCCTGGATATCAACCTGGAGGATCGTGCGTAATTCGGGGTCCATTGTGGTTTCCCACAACTGTTCAGGATTCATCTCGCCCAGACCTTTGTACCTTTGAATGTACACACCTTCCTTGCCACCCCAATCCTGTAACACCCTGTCGCGGTCCTCGCCGTTGTACGCGTACACTTCCTTTTTGCCTTTTTTAAGCCGATAGAGCGGCGGTTGTGCGATGTAAATGTACCCCGACGTGATCAGTTCTTTCATCTGGCGATAGACCAGCGTGAGGAGCAGGGTCCTGATGTGCGCTCCGTCGACGTCTGCTTCCGTCATGATAATGATTTTGTGGTAGCGGGCCTTATCGATATCGAGTTCGTCCCCGATACCTGTTCCCACCGCTGTAATAATCGTCCTGACTTCCTCGTTGGACAGCACCTTGTCCAGCCGTGTTTTTTCCACGTTGATAATTTTTCCGCGCAACGGAAGGATCGCCTGAAAACCGCGGTCGCGCGCCTGCTTGGCAGAGCCACCGGCCGAATCTCCCTCAACCAGGTACAGTTCGCTGATACTGGGGTCACGGCTGCTGCAATCGGCCAGCTTGCCGGGCAGGGACGCAGACTCCAGCGCCGACTTCCGGCGTGTAAGGTCCCTCGCCTTGCGGGCCGCTTCGCGCGCCCGGAAGGCGGCGCAGCATTTTTCAACAACCACCTTGCCAGTAGCGGGATTCTCTTCGAGGTGTTCGGTCAGACTGTCTTTGACGATTGCTTCGACGATACCCTTGACTTCGCTGTTACCCAGTTTGGTTTTTGTCTGCCCCTCGAACTGCGGTTCGGCCAGCTTAACGCTGATGACGGCTGTCAAGCCCTCCCGCGTGTCTTCACCACTCAGGGTAAACTTGTCTTTCTTAAACAGGTTTTGTTTCTGCCCGTAACTGTTGAGCGTACGCGTCAGCGCAGCCTTGAATCCAGCGAGGTGCGTGCCACCCTCCAGGGTGTTGATATTGTTGGCAAACGCGAATACGTTTTCGACGTAACCTTCCGTGTACTGCATGGCGACTTCGACTTCGACGCCGTCCTTTTCCGTGTGGATATAAATCGGTTCGTCCGTCAGCGGTTTTTTGGTTTTGTGTATGTATTGCACAAATGACACAATCCCGCCTTCGTACTCGAATTCTTGCTTTTTGGGTTTTTCCGGCCGCAGGTCCTCCAGGACGATGCGTAATCCCTTGTTGAGAAACGCCAGTTCGCGCAGCCGCTGGGCAAGAGTTTCGAAACCGAAATTGATGGGTCCGAATATTTCGCCGTCGGCCAGAAATTTCACGCGGGTGCCGTTTTTTTCCGTAGCGCCCCGCTCTTCGAGTCGCGTCGCCGGTACTCCCCGTTCGTACCGCTGAAAGTAGTCCTTGCCTTCCCGCCAGATATCAACCTCCAGCCACTCTGACAACGCGTTTACCACGCTCACACCAACACCGTGCAGCCCCCCCGAAACCTTGTACGAATCGCTGTCGAATTTCCCTCCGGCGTGCAGTGTGGTCATAACGACTTCAACGGCGGGTATTTTCTTTTCCGGGTGCATGTCTACCGGTTTACCCCGGCCGTTATCCCTCACAGTTACCGTGTTGTCGGTGTCTATTACCACGCTGACTTCGGTACAGTGCCCGGCCAGGGCTTCGTCAACGCTGTTGTCGACGACCTCGTAGACCAGGTGGTGCAGACCGTGAATATCGGTACTGCCGATATACATCGCCGGTCGCTTGCGGACGGCTTCCAGCCCTTCCAGTACCTTGATTTTTTTGGCTGTATATTCCTGCGTCATGTATTTCGTCTTTCCCCGTTGTTACGACACGTCCCCGGAGCTGAACTTGATACCGTTCAGTTTTACCCCCGGTGATTGCGCCCGAAGTTTGCGGAGTAGTTCTTTTTCTATGAAGTGGAGTTCCTGCATCCACGCGCCATGATCGACACGAACATATAGAACACCACGATCGACCCGGGTCGCCTTTGTCCTCGCCGCCAGTTCCTCGCCTACAACCACGGGCCACAGGTTGAGGACTTGTTGTTCTTTGAATCGCTGGTCCAGACCGAGCTTGTTCAGAATCTGTGGAAGCAACTCCCCGATCTTCGCAAATTTTCGATCCTTCATATTGTATAAAGATACGTTTTTATTGTGTATATTTAAACGTTTTTTTTGACTTTTTTTGATTAATAACTCATTTATTTACAATCAATTACAGCGCGACGTCGCCATTTTTAACAGAGAAAACGCGAACATCACCCGACGACGCCCAATCGAGGGAAACCGGTGAAGTCACCAACACCTGGCGGCCGCTCTGAAGAAGCCCCTGCAGCCTGCCCGTGATCGAACTGTCGAACTCCGAGAAGACGTCGTCCAGCAACAACACACACTGTTCCTGGTTTTCCGCTTCCACAAATGTCATTTCTGACAGCTTCAACAGGATCGCCAGGAGTCTGCGCTGCCCTTGCGAACCAAATTTTTTGACATCCCTGCCGGCGAGCCGGACGATCATATCGTCGCGATGGGGCCCGGCCAGCGTAGTCCCACGTCGCATTTCTTCCGCTTCCAGCGAAACCAGCCGGGCTTCAAACACAGTCCTCATCACGTCCCGACCGATCGAGGCGCCGTTACCAGCTGCAAGACCACTCTCATTGAGAATTGCGCTGTGGTACTGGAGGTGGAATTCAAACGGAACATCCAGCTTTTGTGTGTGTTGCGCCAAAAATATTTCCAGTTTCTCCGTTACCGCCTGACGCCGCAGTATCAGGTCGATACCCTTGTCGACAAGTTCGCAATTCCAGGCTTCGAGTTCCGTGTGCGACACACGTCTTTTAAGCGCCGCGTTTCTCTGTGTCAGTATCCGCCTGTAATCTTTCAGCAACCGCATGTACAGGGCGTCCGTCATGCTGCCAACGATATCCACGAACCGGCGGCGCTCCGCCGGTAAGCCGGAAACAATCCGGAGGTCTTGGGGACCAAACAGCACAACGGGAAACCGGCCAACCAACTCCGACAACGTGGCCAGCTCCTCATTTGCTGCTGAAATTTTTTTATGCCCGTTGCGCTCGATTGAAATCGCAAAATCTTCCGAGTGCCCGTCGTCAAAACCACAAGCCGATTCGCTCCTGCAGAACGGCTCTTCAAACCGGATCAATTCCGCGTCCCGGTGCGTACGAAAAGATCTTCCGAACTTAAAAATAAAAACGGCCTCAAGCAGGTTTGTCTTGCCCTGGCCGTTTTCACCTACAAACAGATTGACCCCGGGATTCAGTTGAATCTCCATTGGGTCGAGATTCCTGAAATTTGTTATTTTCAGCCTTTCAACATGCACCGTGGCTGCACTCCGCTCAGTCGGTCAACCGGAGCGGCATCAGCAGGCACTGGTGGTCAAACGTCTCCGAGCCGCTTTCCGGAACCACCATCCCGGCGTTGTCATTTCGGTCCAGAAGAAACTGTACATCATCACTGTCGATGGTTTTCAGAATATCCAGCAAATAGCGCGCATTGTAGCCGATTTCCATCTGTGCCTCGGCAAAACTGCACGGAACTTCTTCAACTGCTTCGCCGACATCCGGTGTGTTCACGCTGATCGTAAGTTTGTCTTTTCCAAGAACCATTTTTACCTGGTGCGTAATAACGCTCGACAGGATCGCCACACGCCGGCAGGCGTCCGTGAGTTCGTCACGATTGATAACCAGGCGCTTCTCGTTCTTTTTCGGGATAACCTGGTTGTAATCTGGAAACGGACCCTCGAGCAGACGGGAGTAAATCACGCTGTCGCCAAGGTCAAACGTGATGTGGTTTTCCGCCAGAGAGATCGTAATTTCTTCTTTACCTGACGTCAGCGACCGCAGTGTGTTCAGCGCTTTG
>CAYUDF010000081.1:0-8549 GCA_964443465.1 uncultured bacterium | reverse complement strand
CATGTACAGCTGGACGGGCGGCCTTTTTAATGACAACAATATCTATGTCGCATCAATCGACTCCACCGAGTACACATGGTGGGCCGAAAGCGTCGATTCTGACGGAACAACTGACGAAGTCGGCCTCGACTACCGGGTGATGGACGACGGACTCAACGGCGTATACTGCGTGTGGGACCGCTGGGATGGCGCCACCGGCAACGGCGTCTACGCCAAAGGTTTCGAACCCAACGGAGACGTCGACTGGGGACCGCGCCTGGTATCCGACGACGAGATCGGCAGCCATTCGCCCGACGCGGTTGTCCGATACGGGGACTGGACCATACTGGTGACGTGGATCGGAGACGATGGCGGTACGCCGCATCTGAAATACAGCAAGGTTTACCGCGGCTTCGGCGGTGTGACTACTGACGTGCTCGTACCGGGTGGATACTCCAACTACCGGCCGACAATCGTCACAGAGACGGGTGCGACCGGCAAACCAATCATCGCGTGGATGGACGAGCGCGACCCGGACACCGACATTTACGCCACCGGCCTGGAAGATACCGGCGAGCCGACTCACCCCAACCTGGTGGTCACGTCATTGACCCCCGAGTCTTCACCGGGTGTCGCCGGAAGCGGAACAAATTCGTTTTTTGTCATGGTCAAAAACGAAGGCACGTCGATCGCGACCAGCTACTGGACGACGATATATCCCGACCAGGGCACACCTCCTTCCGCCGGCGACCCACCCCCGGCAGAAGTTACATCGGTTCTTTGTCCCGCACTCAACGTAGGTGACTCGCTGCTGGTGGAGATCGAAATCGACGCACCCGCTACGGGCCAGACCTGGTCGATGTGGGCGTTTGCCGACTACCAGGACGACGTCGAGGAATTCGACGACGAGACCGACAATATATACGGCCCTGTGAGCTTCGACTGGGTTGCGTATCCCAACCTCGAAATCACGACGTTCATGCTAACCGAATACACTGCTCAGCTGGGTGAATACGTCCAACCATTTATCCGTGTCGAAAACACCGGCACCGCCAACGCGGGGCCGTTCGACATCGATTTCTACGAAAACCTCTCCACGCCACCGGCAGCAGGAGTCGCGGGAGACTACACGTATCACAGTTCGGGTCTGATCGTCGGCGGCAGTATCAATCTGTCGTCGCTTCCGTTCACCAATACCGATGACCTCGATACGTGGTCGTGTTACGCACAGGTCGACGCTCAGGAACAGGTGGTCGAAAGTAACGAAACAGACAACGTCGCGGGAGCGCTTTCCCTCAAGTGGGACCCGCCTTATCACGACGGATGGCCCGTCGCGGGTGGCGCCAGCTTCCGTTCGTCGCCGGCCATTGCTTCGCTGGACGACGATCTTACAACCAAGGAAGTCGTCGTCGGGTGCGACGACGGGTACCTTTACGCGTGGGACCACGAGGGTAACGACCTGCCCGGATGGCCGGTATTCGTGGGTGATACGCTGTTTTCGTCGCCGGCGGTGGGCGACATCACCGGTGACTTCCACATGGAGGTCGTTATCGGAAGCGATCACGGATACCTCCAGGCCTACAACTACCTGGGCACAAAACTGTGGGCGCTCAACGTCGGCTTTCCCGCGAACAACACGCCCGTGCTAGAAGACCTCGACGGGGACAACAAGCTGGAGGTAATCTTCTCCGTTGGTGCCACGAGCGGCGGCGGATACGTGGACGTCCTTTACGGCGACGGCTCGCAATACCCGTTACTCGTCGATATGAACCTGTTGGGACCGGGTGTGACATCTCCGGCGGTGGGTGACGTGGACGACGACGGCGACTACGAGATCGCGGTTGTCTCCTACGGTCTGACAAAACCGACCGGTCATTCACTGGTCTACCTGTTCAAAGACAACGGATCCAATTACAACGTCAACTGGCCGGTGCAGATCGACACGGTTGTGGTGGCCCCGCCGGTGCTGGGCGACGCGACCGGTGGAATCACCGGCCCGCTGGAAGTAGTTGTAGGAGGACTGAACGGAGCTGTTTACGTAATGAACCTCAATGGTGGAATCTGGCCGTCGCCACCGAGGGTGCACGGCCCGATCGAAACTTCACCGGCTCTGGTCCAGTACGACGCCGACGCGCACCACGAAATACTGGTGAGCACCCGGTACTGGGTAAGCGTACCGCCCTTCGGGTACTGGCAAGGTGCGGTCGTGGCGATTGACGACGACGGTTCAATTGTGACCAAGTGGCCCCACACGACGTCTACATGGTTCGGCAGCGCACCGCACCCGTCTCCCGTTGTGACCGCCAACAGGATCCTGGTCGGCACCCGCGGCCAGGATATCGACGGGTGGTTCAACAAGACGGGCGTGGTGCCGGTGGAGCTTCCCGTTAATGTCTCGGAGTCCATGGAAGCCGTATTGGCCGTGGGCGACCTGGACGGCGACGGGTTTTACGACATCGTCGCCGCGACCACGGGTGACTCCGTGTATTGCTTCGACATGAGCGCCGCGAGCGACTACAAGTCAACCCTTGACCTGCAATGGCCGATGTTTCGTAACGGCAGGACAAGGACCGGTTGTTACATACTGCGCGTACCAACGGCAATCGAAGACCAGACGGACGGCGGTCTTCCTGCGGTCACCGCACTGAAGTCGATCTTTCCCAACCCTTTCAACCCGGCAACAACCGTGTCATTCGACCTCGGACAGCGGACTCACGTCACGCTGATCGTGTACGACGTGGCCGGACGCCAGGTGGCGACACTGGAAGACGGGTTTATGGAAGCGGGATCCTGGCGGGCCACATGGAACGGCACGACCGATACCGGAGGAATGGCGTCTTCCGGTGTCTACTTCTGCCGGCTCGTCGCAGGCAACGCCGTCGACATCAAAAAGATGGTGTTGCTGAAATGAGAGACAATACTCTCATGCAATGACTCTCATACCCTGAGGACGTTGCGGCGAAAGCCGCAACGTCCGGAAGGGATTGTTCCCAGATATTTTCAATCCTCATCCGTCCTGCCAGAATCTATATTGATATCAACGACCTGTTTGTCCAATATTACACAAGTGTTATCCGCGACAGATCACGGTGATCGACGGTCACTGATTCCGGTGCCCCCGGCGCTTTTCCAGGGAGATAAGTCTTGCCATGAAGATACTAAAACAAATGTATATATCATTTGCGGTGATTGCCTTGTTACTGACGAATACCGCAATCGTTTCCGCGCAGGAAATCCTCGAGGCCACACGTGAAGGTGACATCGGGAAAGTGGAGTCCCTTCTCAAGACGGACCCGGGTCTGGTAAACGAAACCGACGACCGCAACTGTACCGCGTTGCATTTCGCGTGCAACGGTAATTTTATCGATATCATCCGGTTGCTCCTGGCTAACGGCGCCGACATCACCGCGAAGGACGTTGACGGCGACACCCCTCTCCACTGGGCCGCATACGCGGGCCACACCGGCATCGCCACCGTGCTGATCGAACGCGGGGCGCCCGTTGAAGCTCTCAACAAAAGGAGCGACGCGCCCATCCACTACGCGGCCAGACGAGGACACATTGAAATTGTCGTTCTATTGATAGAGAACGGCGCCGATGTCAACGCTCAAAACCACGGCGGCGAGACACCTGTGTTGCGGGCGTCGCTGGGAAATCATATTGGCATCGCCCGGATTTTAATCGATGCGGGCGCCGACCTGGAAATCAAGGATTCCTACGGCAGAACCCCACTGCTGCTGGTCGCCAGGGAAACGGGCGACGTGGAAACGGCGAAGTTTCTGATCAGCGCCGGTGCAAACTTCGACGTAGTGGATAATTACGGAGGCACACCGTTGCTCCTGTCGGCCTGGCGCGGATTTCGCCCGTTGGTCAATCTGCTTCTGGACGAAGGCGCGAAGCTGCCCACAGAAAAAGGACAGGTTGAAGAAATCACGAGCAACGCGGCGACCAAGGGACTGGCCCGGCTGTTCGGCGAACTCGCCACGAGCGGCGTCGACTTCATGATGGAAAACGAGAACGGCGGCTCGCTCCTCCACTCGGCCGCTGAAGGAGGATCTACTGAAATCGTCGAGACCCTGCTGGGCAAAGGCCTCGGCGTCAATGAGCAGGACCGGTACGGCTGGACCCCGCTTCACTACGCAGCCAAAAAGGGACGGACAGATGCCGCTCGCCTGCTGATCGACAGGGGCGCGGATATCGACAAAAGAACACTGGCGGGATACACACCGCGCGGACTTGCCGAGGAGTTTGATCGCGGCGATGTCGCGCGATTGCTCGAAGCGAAGGGATCGAAGGCGAAACCACTGGAATTTCCCGAGCTGCGCGGGAAATATCTCGGCCAAACTCCGCCCGACAATGATCCCGCCCTGTTTGCCGTGGACATCGTGTCATCCAACCGATTTGAGCACGGGACAGTCACTTTTTCTCCCGACGGCGCCGAGGCGTTCTGGGGCTCGTCATTTTTCCTCGGAGAGTCGGGTTACACGTACGGAAGACTGCTGACAACACGGGTGGAAAAAAGCCGATGGACCGCGCCTGAAATGGCCGCGTTCTCCGGCATACAACTGGGCGACAGTGAGCCGATCTTCTCGCCCGACGGAAAGAAACTTTATTTCCTGTCGAGACGGCCACTCGAACCGGGCGGAAACGATACCCAATTGGGAATCTGGGTTGTGGAGAAACAGGACGACGGCTGGTCCGAACCCCGGCGGATCCAGGGCGGCCCTAACAAGATCGGTTTGTACTGGCAGTTCTCTGTGGCCGACAACGGGAATATTTACTTCGGCTCGAGCGATCCGGGCGGATTCGGGCGAAGCGATGTCTACGTTTCGCGCCCGGGGGATGGAGTTTACCTCGACGCCGAAAATCTCAGTGCGGTCGTCAATGGCGAGTCGTCCGAAGGCAGTCCGTTTGTCGCGCCGGATGAGAGTTACCTGATCATTACACGGGGGGAACACGCCAGTAGTCTGGGAGACATGGATTTGTGCATCAGTTTCCGGGACGAGAACGGCACCTGGGCGACACCGATCAACTTTCCGGCGCCAATCAACTCGCCTTCGAGAGATATGTGCCCGCATGTGTCGGGGGACGGCCGATATCTGTTCTTCAACAGCTTCCGCAACGGGCAGGCCGACAACTACTGGGTCGACGCTGGCATCATCGACGGGTTGCGATCGCGTCGCTAAAACAGGATCTGCCGGAGGAAAATAAGGCGCTTCATTTGACCAGGACCATTCTTTTGGTTTCGCTGATAGATCCCGATTCGAGGCGATAGAAATAAACGCCCGATGAAACCTCGTGTCCCAGTTCGTCGTGGCCATCCCATTCGACATTCTGGGGCCCCGCCGGTCTCGATTCGTTGATGAGAGTCGCGACGAGGCGACCATCTACCGAATACACACTGAGATTCACAAACTGCGCTTGTGGCAGATTAAACCGCATGGTCGTCGATGGGTTAAACGGGTTTGGATAGTTCTGTCCAAGGTGGCCACCCCGACTCAACTCCGGTGTCTCGATACCGGTGGCGCCGTTGAACAAAATTCTGGAAGCGTAAATATCGGTATCGCCGATAACACGGGCGTCTCCCCAGCAAACAAGCGCCCCTCCGGCCGAGTCAGCGGCGATTCTGGCAATGTGCTGAATCCCGCTCGCCGTACATAGGGCGACACCGGACGCGCCACCCTTCGGCGTTCCGCCCGAATCGATCACACGGGCATAGATATCGGAACTGGCGACGTCGATCTTGTATACCCAGGTAACAACGGCAGCACCGCTCCCGTCGGATGTGATATAAGGAGATAACTGGTGACCGGAACTCGTACAAACCGCCTGGCCGGCCGCACCCCACAACCGGTTACCTCCCGAGTCGATCCGCTGGGCGTAGATGTCGTAGCCCGTAGTCCCACCGTTGCGAAAGTCTTCCCAGGTGATAACCGCTCCACCAGACCCGTCCCCGGCGATCTGCTGGTTTACCTGGCTACCGACCGACACACACACGGTGTCGCCGTCGGCAAACCACAGTCCGGTTCCGTCGGCGTCGATTCGCTGGGCTATAATACCTCTCTCGTCCTCCCACGCGATAATGGCACCGCCGGACCCGTCGGAAACTATCTGGGGTTGCTGTTGAAATACATTCACATTGCAAACACGAATACCGTCGAGTGTCCACAGCGCGTCACCGCTGGCATCGATTCGCTGGGCGAATACGTCACCACCGGCCTTGATCCTCTCATCGGACCAGGTGAAAATCGCACCACCCGCACCGTCGGAGACAATCCGGTAAGCAACTTGATCGGTAGGAGCAGTGCAGATGGGAATACCGTTACCCCACAGCGAAGTACCGGCGGCATTTACGCGTCCGGCGTAGAGATCCCTTCCTCCGTCGCGCTGGTCGTACCACACAAGTATCACGCCGCCCGCCCCGTCTGATACCACCCATGGGTGTCCCTGCGTATAATCTGCCTGGCATACGGGAACGCCAGGCGCGGTCCACATCGGACTCCCGGAAGGGTTGATCCACTGCACGTAAATGTCCCAGCCGGTTGAAACGTCACGGGGATCCATCCAGCAAATGAACGCGCCACCGGACCCATCGGAAATAATCTCCGGATAGCTCTGGGACGCCGAATATGTGCAGACGCCCTCGCCATCGTCCGCCCACAACACGTTGCCCCACGCGTCGATCCGTTGCGCGTAGATATCGTTGTTGAAGCCACGGCCGTCGTACCAGGTGATGATGGCGCCACCAACTCCGTCGGGAATGATTCGCGCATCACCCTGGTATTTGGTCGCCATGCAAAGAGGATTGCCGTTGGGTACCCACCCCGCCTGTGCGGAAAAAGCAAATAATATGCTGATCAGAAAAATAAAAAGGGCTGCTGCCTGAGTCTTGCGGTGCATGATTTCTCCCCTCCGGTGATGTTGTATATAATAGTAATTATACCATACTTCTTGATCTTATTTGGCATTTAGCACCTTATCTTGTATTATAACAATCAGTTGAAAAAGAAACCCGAAGGCTCAAATTGACTGGACGCCCTGTCCCCGTGGCCATATTATAAGGACAGGCTAATCGACGGGACGCCCTGCAACAGAACCAACTATCAGACCTGCGTGGGTTCGGTGGGAACATGAATAAAGGCACAATCTGGACAACAATCGTCGGAACGGGCAGCTACATCCCGGAACGGCGTGTCGCCAATTCCGACTTTCTCAACAACACATTTTATTCCTCGGACGGCGAGGTCCTCGAACGGGGCAATCAGGAGACCATCGACAAGTTCGAGGCGATCACGGATATCAACACGCGTCGGTATGTCACCGACGACCTGCAAACTTCCGATATCGCTCTTTTCGCAGCCGAGGACGCCCTGAGTTCTTCGAACATCGACAAAGAATCCCTGGATTACATAATTGTCGCCCACAATTTCGGAGATATAGCCGCCCACAATCGTCGCTCGGATTTTGTTCCCACGCTGGCGGCCCGTGTGAAACACCGCCTGGAAATCCAAAACCCCGGGACCATCGCATACGACCTGCCATTCGGTTGCCCCGGTTGGTTGCAGGCCCTCATTCAGGCGGACTACTTCATAAAGTCCGGCGACGCCAAACGAGCCCTTGTCATCGGCGCCGAGACGTTGTCACGGATTTGCGACCCGCACGACCGAGACAGCATGATCTACGCGGACGGGGCGGGCGCCTGTATCGCCGAGGGTAAAACCGGCGAATCGCCCATCGGGATTTTGGCCCACTGCGCGAGGTCGGACACGTACAAGCACGCTCACCTGCTCCACATGGGCCGTTCGTCCAACCCCGTGTTTGACGGATCCGACTTGTTTCTCAAAATGCAGGGTCACAAACTGTACGAGTACGCGCTGAGATTGGTCCCGCGGGTGGTCAAGGAGTGCATTTTAAAAGCCGACCTGACGCTGGGCGACATTTCGAAGGTTCTGATCCACCAGGCCAACGCCAAGATGGACGATGCGATCATCCAACGAATCTTCAAGCAGTTTGGTGCCGATCCGGTACCGGCCCTGATGACGCCCATGACCATTTCATGGCTCGGCAACAGCTCCGTCGCAACACTTCCGACGCTACTCGATCTGATACTGAAAGGAAAGCTGGAGGGCCACCGGCTGAAGTCCGGTCAGAAGATTGTTTTTGCGTCGGTGGGAGCGGGGATGAACATCAACGCGGCGGTGTATGCGATCCCGTAATCGACCAGGTTCGGAAAAACAGTTTGCGGTAGTTTTTTCGGTCCTTCCGACTCCAGTTATATTCCATTCGATTCACAGGCCACCATCAACTCGCGGACCAGCCTGTCGGACAAATCGGCCGCACTGCTAACACCACCCTTCCACACAACGCGGCCGTCAACGAGCAACACAACAAACGGTGTGCCCGTCGCTTCAAAATAGCTCCACGACTTGCCGCTGTCCTTGAGAACCGGAAAACTGAGCTTCTGGTCATGGATAAACAGCTCAACGCGTTCATCGCTTGAACTCCGATTGACGCGGGTGAGGCCCGCGACTCCCAGACCCGCATCCTGGTGCCGGCGATACATATCCTCG
>CAYUDF010000080.1:0-8551 GCA_964443465.1 uncultured bacterium | reverse complement strand
CCCGCACCTCGCGCTACGCGCTCGGCATCTTCGCACCTCGCGCTACGCGCTCGGCGCTCGAGGTAACTACTTACGTTACAGGAAATTACAGATTCAATCAAGGCTTTTCCCGATCGCCGTCAGCGGTAATCGGCCGAGTTGTACTCCATCACCTCGACGCTTAACCCGCCGACCACGCTGTACGCGCGCACCAGTTCCTTCTCGTCAACGGCGCGGTCACCGGCGGCCGCCGACACGCGAATCCGGATCGGATTGGTATTGAGGTCGAGGGCGTCCAGTGTGCGCCAGTAATCTACGTAAGCTTCTGTCCACATATGTCCGACAAACTGCCCGCCGGAGTACGCCAGCCCAACCGCCGGCCTGGCCGGAATGCCGGACGCGCGCAACACCGCCGACAACAACACGGAGTGTTCGGTGCAGTCACCGGATTGCGTCTTGAGCACCTCCAGCGCCGAAGCAAACCCCTGCCCGAAGTTTTTACCGGTGATGTAAGCATTCACCCAGGCAGCCAGCTCCTGGGCCAGTTTCCAGCCTTCGGCGCCGCTTGCCTGGTGGATGCTGTCGGCGACGGCCATAATCTCCGGGTGGGTCGATTGTATGTACCGGTCGGGCTCCAGATATTTGTTCTCTTTGTGTTCTTCATCCGTAAGAGGGATCCGGTTGACCGTGCTACGGGTCAGTACCAGGTCAATATAATCTTCACCGCGGCCCTTCTCGGTCTGGTTGGGCCCTTCAAAGTCGCGGTCCGCGGGGGGCGACTTCTCAAAGTTCAACCGCATGGTGATATTTTCCACAGCGGCGTGATCCTCGGGATACCCGACACACGGTATCATCGACTGGCGAATGATATCGAAGTCCGGTTCGAGTTCGAGCTGGTCCATCTCGTCCGGATCGATCCGCTCAACCACGATCTCCAGCCCCATCTGGTTCATTACACTTTTATACGGCGTGTAGCTTTCGTCCAGCCAGACGGTGGACATAACCACGTCGCTGTCGTCCTCGTATTCCTCCACAACAACCGACCGCTGATCGCGCCCGTCGATTTCGAGGGTCTCTGTCTTCAGAACCTTGATGTGAAGGGTTTTGAAATCACCGCTGTCGATTTCGAAGGTGCGAATCGATATATCCGTCTCGCCGGCGCGTAATTTCTCTTCGGCCAGTATATCCGCCGTGGCCGGCCCCACCGCCCCCTCCTCCCACGGGATGTATCGGGTGTGTTCGAAACCGGCCGATTCTGCCGTGTGGGTCAGCGTATCCCCTTCAAGGACTGCGGTGGTCACGGCGGACATCACCGAGGCTTTAACCGTCACCTTTCCCGACAACAGCCGTCCGTCTGGACCGTCCTTGATTTCCCCCGACATCAACATGTTGAGTTCCTGCCCCATCCGCGACAGCGTAAGGTTCATGTACTGACCGGCGCCGGCGCCGGAGGGGCCACGACTCAACGTCTCGCGCGCGAATCCGACGGGTGACCCGTCGATCCGGACCACATACCACGTCTCCCGGGTGGTCTCCGTTGCCGTGGTATCCGCCGGTTTCTGCTTTGCGCCTCCCGAAGCACACGCCATAAGCCCCGCGATAACCACTATCACAAAAAATAACGATTTATGTTTTTCTTGATGTTTCAGAGCTCCGACCTCCCGTTGATATCTGACGCCGTGTTTGTGGAGACGATTCACGCACGCATTCTACCCTATAAAATTCAGACGGTAAAATCCAATATCTGTCCGACTATTCAAGGGTGTACAGCATACAGATAAGTACTATACTAATAGGTGCAGTTTTCACGTTTCCAGGGTCGAAAATGAGAAATCTCGTATTGGCGGGAATCATACTTGCATTGACGTACGTCCCGGCCCGGGCACAGATCGCCACAATTGGTGTGTTCGCCGACGCAACGGGGACGGATTCCAGCATCGTTGCCGGCGGATCAGGAATGCTGGAACTGTACATCGTTGTGAACTACCCTGCGGGCGTGACCACCGTCGAGTTCATGGCACCCAACCCGGGGTGTTTCAACGCTACCTACCTCGGACAGACTTCTCCCTTTCCAGTCCTCATCGGTGACTCTCAGACCGGAGTCGCCGTCGGTCTGGCCGGATGTTACGGAGGGGCTGTTAACGTCCTTACCCTCAGGTACTGGATCAATGATACAACTGCGTGTTGCTTGTATCCTGTCCACGCGTCACCTGGTTACGGGGAGATCCGGATCGTGGACTGCAACCAGACATTGATCAACGCCGAAACGGTCGAAAGTATCATCAACGGCAGCGGTAGCTGTTTTCCGCCGACGCCACCGGCAAATCCAACGCCGGCCGACGGGCAGACGGACGTCGACGTTGTCGCCGCGCTGAGCTGGGAGTCCATCGATCCATACGGAAACCCACCCACATTTGACGTGTACTTCGGCACTACTCCCGATCCCCCGCTGGTTGCCGCGGATCTCACCTCGCCCAGTTACATTCCGGATATTCTTTCGTTCGACACACGCTTTTACTGGAAGGTTGCGGCCGAAGACGACGATGGCAACGAAGTGTTCGGCCCCGAATGGCAGTTCACAACAACGGCCTCTACGAACGCCCTCCTGGTTGTCTCTGACAATTCCAACTGGTGCGGACCGGTCGCCATCGACACTGTGGTTTTTGACGTACAGATAATCAACAGCGATTACCCCGTCGCCTCCGGTGGTTTTGACGTCACCTACGACAACACACGTCTTGACTGGCTGAGTTGGAATCCCGGCGACCTCACCCAGGGATGGCAGGGGCTGTCCTGCACCGATCTGGGCGCGGCGATCCGTGTAGTCGGGTCCGGTCCGGAACCGATCCCGGTGGGAAACAGCGGCACATTTATTCAACTGGTGTTCTTATCCAACTGCTGCGGCATCGATTCCGTCACGACATCGTTCCTGTGCCCGGAAAACACAACCGGTGACCTGCGCACGCTGGGGCCTGTTTGCGGGCAGTTCCAGTGTGACTTTTATCCCGCCGACGGTGACGTCGACTCCAGCGGTAGCGTTACGCCGGGGGACGCGCTGTGCGCCCTGCACGGATACCTCTCGTTTCCCGATCCCCCGGACGACGGTTGCGGAACGGCCGGCTGGGACGTGAGAAGCGACGTGGACTGCAGCGGAAACCTTACACCGGCCGATGCATTGTGTATCTTTCATTCGTGGCTGGACGGATCGTGCACGTTCTGCTCTGCCGGACCCTTTGTATCCACGGCGAAGGGAGAACCCGGTTACGTTACAGTCAGTAGTGTGATTCACACCGACACCGAGGTCAGTGTCACGCTTTCGGTTTCGGGCGTCGGCGATTTGGAGGCGTTTGGATTCGACATCCGCTACCCCGCCGGAGCGGTGGCCGGCGTTGCCGTATACCGGACATCGGTAACAACCGGATTCAATGCGCTGGTTGTTGGCAAGCGCGACGATACTTCTGCTCGTGTGGGCGCCTACGCGGCCTCTCCCGTGGCCGTCGCCGGTACGGCCGACCTGGTTAAAATCCTGTTCGATAAGACATCGGCACCGGCTGCCGGGACAATAACAATCGCCGGATTTGTGGACGACCTGGCTGGCGCGGGTCCGGTCTCGATCGATCTCGCCGCCACACAGGAAACCGACACGCCGGTGATCACGCGGTACGCGTTGTATCAGAACCAACCCAATCCGTTCAATCCCGACACGGAAATCCGGTACGAAATCCCCGATGGTACGACACACCAACGGGTAACGTTGTCGATCTACGACGTAACCGGCAAGCGGGTACGGCAATTAGTAGACAGAATCCAGGGCGGGGGTTTGTACGACGAGCGCTGGGACGGCCGTAATGACAGTGGGTCGGCGGTATCCAGCGGTGTGTTTTTCTACGTACTGCGAGCCGATGGGCAGACGATCACACGCAAAATGGTGCTGCTACGATGAAGTCGATATATACTGATAAAATTGTTGCTCTGCTCCTGTGCGTGTCCGTCACGGCCGGCGCGCAGACACACCCCGACGACGGGCACTGTGATGCAGCATTCGGAGCCGCGGCCGCCAACGATCGGGTCCGGGTGCTCGTTTTCGACAGCAATGACCTTTATGCAGGCGGGAACTTCCTGGAGATCGGCGGAATCGCCGCATATCGTATCGCCAGGTGGGACGGGCAGGTCTGGCACGCCCTGGGACCCGGGCCCGGTATCGTCGAGGGTGAAAACGACTGTGTATCCGGGATACTGGTGTACGACGGTATCGTGTACGCGGGGGGCGATATTTCCCCCTCGGGTGGAACCCAGTGGAATCATGTCGCCCGTTGGAACGGCTACCAATGGCTGCAGATGGGCAGTGGATTGGAGAATCTACTCTTCGTGCCGACTGTGACAGACATCGTGGAGTTCCAGGGCGATGTGTACGTTTCAGGCGGTTTCAGTATCGCAGGATCGAAGACGGTCAACGGAATCGCCCGTTGGGATGGCACCCAATGGCATGACCTGGACGGCGGTTTGCAGCTGGACGGCTACACCCCGTCGGCAACTGCGATGGTTTGCGACGAAAACTATCTGTACGTGATCGGAAATTTCCATTGGGGAGACATCAAAAATATCGCCCGCTGGGACGGAATCCAGTGGTCGGCACTAACCGATTTCCGCACCGGCGAATACCGCGATATGGCCCTGGTGGGTACCGACCTGTACATTGCCGGCAACTACAATACCAACGGACAGGACGGAACGGTCAACAACATCGGCAGGTGGGACGGAATACAGTGGCACTGTATGGGCGGCGGAACGAACAACAGGGTGATGTCGGTTTTTCCAGTTGGCGAGTATGTTTATATCGCCGGTAATTTCACCAGTGCCGGCGGCAATCCGATCAATCGCGTTGCCGTATGGGACGGAGCGGACTGGCGGGGACTGGGCAGCGGTGTCGACCTGAGAACGTGGACGTTGGCCGTGGCTGCGAGGGACAACGGCGAAGTGTTCGTGGGCGGCGATCATGACACCGCCGGCGGCATTCCGTCACCCCGTATCGCGCGCTGGTTCAATCCCGTCCCGTACCCGACGGCTCCCCTACCGCCGAACGGCGCGGTGATCAAGCCGTCGGGCGTTGTGCTCGACTGGGGAACGTCGGGCACGTCCGGATCGCCGGACACGTGGGATGTGTACCTGGGCACGTCCCCCGACCCGCCGCTGGTGGCCAGTGGTCTGACAACATCCGGTTTTACACCTGAAATAGTCTACAACGATACGCAGTACTACTGGAAAGTGGTTGGCCGGGACGGATTGGGACATCAGGCAACCAGTTCCGTCTGGACGTTTCGCACCGAAGTGTCGTGGCTGGTCGTCTCGACCGATACCGTGTTTTGCGGTACCGGCCCGGATACAGTCCGGATCGATATCAATCTGGAAGACTGCGACCTGCCCATCGACGCCGCGGGAGTGGACGTATTGTACGATCCGTCCGTGTTGACCTACCTGTACTGCGAACGGGGAGACCTCACGCAGGACTGGCAGTATTTCGAGTGCTCCGACCAGGGAACTTCTGTCCGTGTCGGGGGGTTCGACACGACGGCCATCCCCCGGGGCAGCTACGGTGTGCTGGCAGGGTTGTATTTCCTCGCCGACTGCTGTGGAGCCGATTCAACGGTGTCTTACGATCTGGTCCCCGTCAACCTCACCGATGACGTTGCACAATTGCACGGTGTGTCCGGCACTTACACGTGCGTGTACTATGACGGCACCAGCGCAGACGATACGACTCCTCGCTACCCCCGGTACGCGCTCCACCAGAACTACCCGAATCCGTTTAATCCCAACACCGAAATCCGGTACGAAATACCCGATCAAGCCGGTCGGACCCGTGTAAAAATTTCAATTTACGACGTTCAGGGCAGGCTGGTTAAACAACTGGAGAACATCGAGCGGAGTGCCGGTGAATACACAGCCCGCTGGAACGGACTCAACGAATCCGGTGAATCCGTCTCCAGCGGCGTGTATTTCTACGTGCTTCGGACCGGCCAGGTCACGCTGTCGCGCAAGCTGGTACTGCTTAAATAGCGCCTTCGCGATCTTTCTGGTACAACCGCAGCATGTACCAGATCAGTCCGATCGCAATCACAAAAAATAACAGAAAAAGAACAAACACCGACCACTGTGGATTCACGGGAATTTCCGCGGGGTCGAAGTGGCCGTCCAGCACAATCAGCCGCAACTGATGCCGGATGATCACCATACCCAGCAGCGAAAGGAACAGCAGAATCCCGCCGACTTTCAGTTTCTTTTTGAATACCAGGTGCATCGCGCCCAGGGTCAGAACAAAAGAAGCCGTCAGAATCCAGATGGCAGTCGACTGCATGAACGGACGCATGTATTCACCCAGCGACACCAGGTAGGCGGTGCCGATTGCCATCGCCGCAATCGTACCCCACAAAAATGCGTTCCGGCCCATTTTGTACAGGGCCTCGTTGTTCCTTCCGAGCAGGCACACAAAATATCCGCCCACACAAACCGCGCCGAGGACCATGTGCAACCAGCGGAGCAGCCACGAACCCGCGTCGGGATTCACGACCAGTCCCGTCGGGTTGCCGGCGTACAGCGCCAGGTACAGGTCGGGGCGTTCCGCCATCGAAAAAACGGTACTGTAAACAAACGACACAAAAGCGAACAGCACCGCCGCAATCCCCAGGTACAGCGGCAGACGGGCGGGTTTTTTCCCGCCGGCGAATGCGGCGCCGTACAGAAAATAATACCCAATCATTACAGCGCCAAAAATCGATATCCAGATCCATGCGCTGACGATCGACGCCGAATACACCTGCTGATAGTAAACGAGCTGCACAAACAACAGCGGAGCCACACCCAGTGTAACCGTCGCGGCCATTGCCGACGGAAGCAGTTTAACCATCGAAACCACGTCCGGATCCTGCCACTTGTCTTTCATTCGACCGGACAGAAGTACGATCAGACCGCCGAACAGAAAGTTCATCGCCGTCAGGTGAAGTGTGAGGGTCACAATGTGCAGCACGGTGATCAGCCACAGAGGAGCCGACAGAAAGTTGGAGTCGGGCAGGTTCATTACTGATCACCCCCTTCCTCAAGTGTCAGAAGCCAGGCGATCAGCGCCGCCCGCTCCTCTTCGTCGCCGGTAAAATCGGGCATTCCTTCTCCATAATCTTCGCCATTGTCAAAAATATCTTCGTAGTCCTCCGGATCCAGCCCCTCCAGAGAACCGCGGTTATCGAGGTACCCGCCGAATTCGTGGCAGGTACCGCACCTCACCTCAAAAACTTTTTGTCCCAGTTCGACACCCTTCAGTCCGTATATCTCGCTCAACGGACGCTGGTCTACGCGATCCCATATATAATCGCCGATCAGGGCCGCTTCTTCGTCGGTACCGTAAAACGGCGGCATGACAGACCGCAGAGTGTGCGCCGACCGGGTCAACCCGGCGATAAACGCGGGATCGGTGCCGTCAAAGACCGGCGCCAGCGGTTTGTAACCGTCTATTGTGTGGCACGTGCGGCAGGCACGGCGGAACAAGTCGGCGCCGTCGTCACCCGTACGGAATTTGATGTGTGGCAGGTACCCGTCCTCCTCGTACACACCCTGTTTCGCCACCTCCACACCATTACCCCACATGTACCCAAAAACAACGTACGGCTTGCGGACGGACTCACGGGCCCACTCGAATCCCCCGAAAAAGAACAGAGCCAGAATCATCATCACAACAGCAACGGTTGTGTTCATCCGCCGGGGCAGAACCAGGCCGAACAACACGACCAATCCGGTCAGCACAACCAGGTTCATCAACGCGGCATTCACCGAGGACTGCGGCGTGTTCATCCGTTCGAGAGCCGCCGACGCGATCTCGGCGGGCAAAATCTGCCAGTACCACAAAAACGCGGGCACAACCACGGTCACCCCGGCAAGCACCCAGCGAGTGTTGTATCGAACCACCACCCCCTTGAAAACACCGTCTTTCGACCTCGACGCCACCAGCATCGAATACACACCGGCGAGCAGAATGCAGATACCGGTGCGCAGAACCAGCGACGGCCAGAAAGTCGGGTTGAAGAAGCCGTGCCAGAAATTACCCGTCTCCAGCCAGGCACCCGGTGTGAGCATGAATCCGATGATCCCGTTAATCACAAACAGCGACAGCCACGCGGCGCCAAAGTAGATCCACCCGATCTTGATGTGGTTGCCGGCCGACATCGTGCGCCAGCTGTAGTAGTAAACAAGCGCCGCACAGATTTCCACGGCGAAAAATGTCCATTCGATCGCCCACCCCCACACATAGTTGTGGATCAGGACTTCGGTGGCCGCCGGATTGAGCAATCCGATGATGAACCAGATACCGACACCCGTCAGAGCGCCGAATACAACCGAAACCAGTACAAAAAATTTTGAAAGTTTTTCCAGGTATTGAAGCCTGAGCGTATCTCCAGCCCGGCGGGCCGACGTTTCGGCCAGAACCAGGTAGAGACCACCGCCGATAGCGAAATGTGAAACAAAAACATGGATGACGGCAATCACGGCCATCAGGACCCCGTAGCCGACACCCACATCCCAG
>CAYUDF010000079.1:0-8666 GCA_964443465.1 uncultured bacterium | reverse complement strand
ACCAACGGTAAAGTGAGCCGTTGAAACCAGTACAAACACCACCAGCGCCAGCGACAACCCCTCCGGCCCGAATGCAAACAGGCACAGCGGCAGACCCATGTTGCCAGTATTGGGAAACAACAGTGCGTTGAGATACGACCTGACTTCCATTCGAAACAGCCGAAGCAGCAGGTATCCCACGAACCCGACGATCAACAGCGAGCACAAAACGGCGAGTCCCACTTCCCCAAGCGCGGTTCTATCGATCTGCGTTTTGGTCAGACTGGAAATAATCAAAAAAGGCGCCCCGACATTCATGACGAGACGCGTGACAAACCGTGTATCAAACGGCCGTCCGAGGCGTGCCCACGCGTATCCAATCGACGCGCAGATAACAATCGGTGAGATAATCGAAAAAAGGCGAAGAAACATGACGGATTTCCGGGGTTCGCAGGCCGCCCGCCTGGCGGGCGGCCTGCTTTAAAAATCTTCTTAAGACGCGGAAGCCTGGTGAACCACCCGCTGCGGAAACGGAATCTCGATACCGTTCTCGTCGAAGGAGTGTTTGATCGCTTCCGTCATGTCAAACTTGACTCCCCAGTAATCTTCCTTTTTAACCCACATCCGGACCACAAAATTGACGCTCGAATCGGCCAGTTCCGACACGGCGATCTGGAACGCCGGATCGTCCAGGGTGCGCTCGTCTTTTTTGATGAGGTCTTCCATGATTTCTTTTGCCTTTTTAATCGAAGACGAATAGCCGATGCCAATCACGAGGTCAACACGGCGGGTGTCGTAACCGGCGAAGTTCTTGATCGTCTGGCCGAACACCGACCCGTTGGGCACGATCACCTTGACGTTGTCCGGTGTGGCCAGGATCGTCGTGAACAGCTGGATTTCCTTGACCGTTCCGGCGGTACCGCCGACGTCAACGAAATCGCCGACCTTGAACGGACGGAATGCCAGCAACATCACACCGGCGGCAAAGTTTGACAGCGATCCCTGCATGGCAAAACCGACGGCAAAACCGGCGGCGCCCATGATCGCGACGAACGATGCGGTCTGTATACCGAATTTGGCCAATGCCGCGAGAATGACAAACGCCATGATCCCATAGTAGACAAGGTGGCCGAAGAAGGTGACCAGTACGACGTCCATATTCGTTTTGTTCAGGCCCCGTAAGACACCCTTTCGAATCAGGCCGGCGATAATTCGACCGACAATGAGTATAAGAATGGCGCCAATGATCTTGATGCCGTATGCCACCACGAAATCATAAATTGTATTGAGAGCGTTTTCCAACACGCCCCTCCTTTCGCAACAACCAACAGTTTGATTGAATTAATTGAAAATTGGCCCGGGTGCAGGCGGGTAACCGGCGCCCGAACAGGAAAGAAACTTCTATTTTGTCGCTGTATGGACCGTGCTTTGCGGAAACGGTATCTCGATTCCCTGGATATCGAAGTTTTCTTTGATGTTTTTTGTGAGGTCACACTTGGCCGGCCAGAAATCGCTCCTCTTGGTCCAGCAACGTACAAGCAGGTTGACACTCGAATCGGCCAGCTCCGTCACAACAATCTGAGGTTCGGGCTCCTGGATGATGCGGCCTTCGGACTTCATCACATCGAGTAGCACCTCCATCGCCCGATCGATCGAATCTCCATACCCGATTCCAACGGTAATGTCAATACGGCGCGTTTCGTTCACCGAATAATTCTTGATAACGTCGTTAAATATTTTCCCGTTGGGAACGACCATGTGGACATTGTCCGGTGTCGACATGACGGTCGAAAACACCCGAATCTCTTTCACCGTACCAGACACACCACCCGCTTCGATAAAATTTCCGACACGCATCGGCCGAAACAACAGCAGCATCACGCCGGCGGCGAAATGCGACAGCGATCCCTGGAGCGCCAGTCCGATCGCAAACCCGGCGGCGCCCAGCACGGCGACAAACGACGTGGTCTGAATCCCGAATTTCGCCAGCGACGTCATAACCGCGACCACCATAACCATGATGTAGGTGGCCTGTCCCATAAACAACACAATGGTCTTATCGACGTTTGTCTTGCCCAGTGACTTGCGAACCAGTTTGCGGGCGATACCGGCGCCGAACCGGCCGACAATCAATATCAGTATCGCGCCGATCACCTGAATACCATACTTGACGGTGACATCCATCACCTGTGCGACGGTCTGTTCCATTCCAGTCCTTCCTGAAAACAGAATTACAACCCCCCGGCCCCGGGTTAGCGGGAACGGGCCGAAAGTAACAACTCTTTATAAATAAACTATTTAGGGTAACTGTTCCTGGGCCGCTTCAGATTCCCCACGCGTTCGCGCAACTTTTTCTCAAGCGTCGTCGGGAGCCGGGTGGCGTCCAGCAAAGTCCGCATCTCGGCTTCCTGTTTCAGTAATTCGGCGCTGGCAGCACGGCCGCCCTCACCACTGTCGTTTAACGGTGGTGCGTACGGCTCCAGACCCAGCATAAAGTGCAGTATCGACCGCGCCGACTCTTTATCTGGTATCAGGCCACGCGCATTGACGTCCGGATCGAGGTGTGAAAACGGTGGAAGTGGAGATCCAACGCAGGACGGGCAGCCTCCCTCACATGGGCATTTGACGATTAAATCGAGACAACCTTTCATAATTTCATCAATTAATTCAAAAGCCTGGTGGGCAAATCCCAACCCACCCGGAAATCTGTCGTGGATGTACACACCCGGCGCGTGGGACGCACTCGAATCCACCGACGCGCCGATATCCATGGTATCACACATCGCAAAAATCGGGATAACTTCCTTAACCACGTTTGATATGCCGAGCAATCCTTCTCTCGGCACCCGGCCCGCCTTTTTCACGTACTCGTACGCTTCCGGCGGGGGTAATAACCACATTCCCGTCGTGAGTAGCTTTTGATCGGGCAGATCCAGCGCTCCAAACCCGAGGGAATCCCGGCTCCCGAACTTGATTTTCTTGAACATGAAAGTGAGCGATGTCACCGAAAGGTCTCCCCAGTAGACTTCACTCCTGTTCCACTCTGTTTTTAATTCTTCGTGTTCGATCTTGATTTTGGTTTCGGTGATCGATTGCGTGTAGTAGTCCGTGTCCTCTTTCTGGACCTTGACAATCTTGCGGGTCAGGTCGAGGTCGTTTACAAAAAAGGTCTCTCCGTGATGCAGGTACACGGCGCCCGGATACAATTGCATATACGCGCCCGACTCATCGATGGTCCCGACCACCTTGTTCGGCGTTTCCGGCCGGTCCGGCGGTCCGACATCAATGATCGTATAGACATCGTCGCTGATATTGCGAAGTTTCACGTCCGCCGCGGGGTAATTGGGTCCAGTCCAGAAGATCTTGTCCCCCTGCTGGCGGACCTGCCGGTCCTCGTCCAGAATCTTCAGTATCGGCCCGCAATAATCGCCGAACATCTCAAAATCACTCCGGACGATCGGCAATTCGAACGCCGCCGACCGGATATGCGAAAGCACGATATGGGGGTTGTGGGGATCAACCACGGCATTCTCCGGCGACCGCCCGAAAAAATAGCCGGGATTTCGCGCCATGTATTGATCGATCGGCGAATCGTAGGGCAGCAGAATCACCAGCGAAGGCTCCGAACCCCTGCCCGCACGTCCCGCCTGCTGCCACGTTGACGCGATCGTACCCGGGTACCCGACCAGCAAAGCGCTTTCCATGCTGCCGATGTCTATTCCCAGTTCGAGCGCGTTGGTGCTCACAACACCTTTCAACTCGCCGTCGAACAGCGCCCGTTCAATTTCCCGGCGTTCTTCCGGCAGGTAACCACCCCGATACGCCTTCACCGATTTCGCCCGGGACGGCGACAGGCGCGACAGGATGTCTTTCGCGTAACGCGCAATAATCTCACTTACCACGCGCGCGCGGACAAAAGCGATCGTCTGGTGGTCGCGCGCGACCAGTTCCGACAGGATCCTCGCCGATTCGCTGTTGGCGCTTCGGCGCTCCACACCTCGGGCGCCCGTGGCGCCGGCGTCGGGCCCCGTCTGTCTCGGACTGTCGTCATAAAAAGGCGGGTTCCAGATCACAAATGTCTTCGGACCGCGGGGTGAACCATCTTCGTCCACCACCTCGATTTTCCGGCCGGTCAGTCGTTCTGCCAGCGGTCCGGGGTTTCTTATCGTGGCCGAGCAGCAGATATAAACCGGTTTCGCGCCGTAGTGTTCGGCGATCCGGTTGAGACGCCCCAGGACGTGGCAGACATTGGATCCGAAAATGCCGCGATAGGAGTGGACTTCATCCACCACCACATATTTCAACCTCGCGAAGAATCTGGACCATGTCCCGTGATTCGGGAGAATGCCGGAGTGGAGCATGTCGGGGTTGGTGAGTAATACGTTGGCGTCGTTTTTCAGTTTGCGCCGCACGTTGGGCGGCGTGTCGCCGTCGTAGGTGCCGGTAATCAGCGGTAGTTTCTTGTCGGTCGCGATGTACCGTTTGAGTGTTCGCAACTGGTCCTGCGCGAGCGCCTTGGTCGGATACAGGTATAGCGCACACGAGTCCGGATCCTCCAGCAGCGACTCGAGCACGGGCACGTTGTAACAGATAGTTTTACCACTCGCCGTGCCCGTCACGACCACAACGTGTTTACCGGCGCGCACGTTCGATATCGCCTGCGACTGGTGGGTGTAAAACCGGTCGATCCCGTCGGCGCTCAGGATTTCCCGGAGACGTTCACCCGGCATCGGTTCGAGGTCGGCGTAGCGTGCCTGACGTTCCGGTGCCTCTTCGACGTGCACAATCTGCCCGTCGTACCAGTCGGTGCTTTTGAGGTGTTTCAGAAATTTGTTTACGTTCACTGAAGAAGCCCTTTGTTCCAGCCCGCCCATCTGCCGGCGACCCATCTTAACACTGTTAGAGCCGGTTAATCAACATGGCCATGGTGAACAGGTCCATCCGGTTGTGGTAAAGGACGTTTTTCATGGCGCGCGCGTCGCCCGTCCGGACGTATTCGTGATACGCACCGGGGATATGGGCGCCCGGGATGTCACCCGTCCGGTCAATGCCGCGTATGTGGCGCTCAACCGTCCCCAGACGGCAGTTCGGCAGGACACCCCGGTACAGTTTCCGTGCCGTGTACAGCAGGTCGACGGAGGCGATCGGCTGGAGCGGCAGCCCCCGAAGGGCCGCCAGCCGCGTTTCGATAAACGGGATATCGAAACTCGCCCCGTTGTAAGTAACCAGCGATTCAAACCGGGACAGTCTTTCGCGGACGTATTTCAATACAGGCGCTTCCTCGGCGTAATTACGCGCAAAAACCTGCTCCACCACAAACTGTCCGCCGGCGGAATACATCAGTCCGATGAGAAAAAGGTACGTTGTCGGCGAGAGGCCCGTCGTTTCGATATCAAGAAAACAGACCGACTCTCCGTCAAAGGGCGGAGGTTGCCACCCGCCGGCAGGCCGTTTGCGCGGCGACGGCAGCTTGCTGTACATTCGGGGTTCGACAAAACGAGGCCATTCACTCAGTCGCGCCCACAACAACTGCTCGTCCGGCGCAGCCGGATCGACAGCCTCTCCCGTCGCCGTCACCAGGTAAAACGGTTCACCGCCCTGAGACCGTTCTTCCCCCGGTTCGATTCTTTCGATCGGACCCGGTTCACCCGTTTTGTACTGTTCGAAGCCCCGCTGATCCGCGTTCGATCGCGACAGGCGCTCCGGTTTGTCCGTCACGGCCTCCGGCCCACGGCCGACCGCCCCGGACTCGATGAGGTCGTCCACCAGTTCGGGCGATTCGTTCCGATGCCGGAGATTCATCGCCCGCGCCCTGATAATGGCCAGCTTTTCCTTGAGGCTTTTTCCCATGGTCCACCCAGTGTATCCGACAGCCCCCTCATGCTCAAACGAATTGATCTATCCCGTTGATTTTGGTATAATTAGCCCGAGCTATTCTATTGCCACATCACAAAGGACTATCGAAATGAACTTTCGTCTGCCCAGAATTGCCGGATTGGCCCTGGCCGTATGTTTGTTGTCACAGCTGATCCCCGTTGCAGCCACCGCGCGGAAATCGCTGGCGAGAATCCCGGCGAAGAGCCCAAACCAGGTCCGGAACCTCATCGAACGGAATATCGAGATCCTGGCGATCAACAAAGACGGAATCATCGACGCGCTGGTCGACGAAAAACAGCGGAAATATGTGCTGTCACTCCCATACCCTGTTTCGGTTTTTCCGTTCGATGAAATGGACCGCGCCGCCGCGGAACTGGATGCGAACCTCGGCCTGTACCATACGCTCGCGGAGATGGTGACCGAAATAACAGCGTGGGAAAGCAACTATCCGGCCATCTGCGACGTGTTCACCATCGGGACCAGCGTGGAAGGCAGACCGATCTATGCGATAAAGATCTCCGACAACGTGACACTCGACGAGACCGGAGAGACCGAACTGTTGTACATGGGCAACCATCACGCCCGCGAACTGATGAGCGTCGAGATCCCATTGATGTTTGCCGAACACCTGCTGACAAACTACGGCACCGACCCCGTCGTGACGGCGCACATCGACGGCAAAGAAATATTTTTTGTACCGATGGTCAATCCCGACGGGCACGTGTACGTCGAGAGCAACCACGTGGGTGACTCCGGCTCCTGGTGGCGGAAGAACCGGAGAGACAACGGCGACGGCACCCTCGGTGTAGACCTCAACCGGAACTACGGCTTTGAATGGGGTTACGACGACATCGGTTCGTCACCGACGACTTCTGCCCCGACTTATCGCGGCTCCGGCCCGTTCTCAGAGCCCGAAACGCAGGTGATTCGCGATTTTACAAACACGCGCGAGTTCACTATTTGTCTGTCCTACCACAGCTACGGCGAGCTGCTCATCTACCCGTGGGGGTACATCGCCGAAAACACCGTCGATCACCGCACGTTTTTGAAGCTCGGCGAACTGTTGACCGAAACCAACGGATATCGGGCCGGCAATTCGGCCAGTGACATTTTGTACGTCGTCAACGGAGACACCGACGACTGGGCGTACGGCGAACAGGCCACCAAAAACAAAATATTCGCGTTCACACCCGAGGTGAACTCGCGGGCCGAAGGCGGTTTCGGTCCCCCCGACTCATTGATCGGCCCCACCTACGCCCTGAATTTCCAGATGAACATGCGCGTGCTGGAGTATGCCGACAACCCCCACGGCGTCCTGGGTCCTTTCCGCCCTGAAATGTACGCCGTGGCCGATCCGTACCACCCGATCCACACGATCAACTGGTCGGACAACCAACCCGGCGACTTCAACCCGGCCGTACTCTACGACGTCGAACGCTGCCTCAACCCGACCATTGTCCAGGACCAGTGCGAATCCCTCAGCAGCGAATGGCAGTTCGCCGGGTTTACCCTCGGCCCGGACTTTTACAATGGCGCCCACGGTTATTATTCAGGGATGGGCGACAACATGGAGCATTCCATCACAACAGCGAGGCCCTATATCGTTGATGCAGCGTCCGACACGTTCTATTTCTGGACCAGCTACGACATCGAAACCGACTGGGACTACGCGTACGTAGAAATCAGCGAAGATTTCGGGGAATCCTGGACTACTGTGGCCGGCAACCTCACGACCCCGTACGATCCCTACGGCAATAATCGCGGGGATGGCATGACGGGGGCCACCGTAGGTTGGACTCAGGGGGTGTTTCCGCTGACCGCATGGCTGGGTCAGGAACTGCTCCTGCGAATCAGTTACGTCACCGACGCAGCCGTAATGGAACACGGCATCGATGTCGACGTGATCTCCCCCGTACCCGTCTGCCAGAGCGTAGACATCATCGCGACTGGTGTTGCCGACACGACTCTGCTGGTGGTACCCGACCAGGTGGGCGATTTCAGGTATCGCGTGCAGGGGTATGACGCCCAGAGCGATGAAAGCGGCTGGAGTGGAAGCCAGGACATATCGGTGACATCAGTTACCGACGCCACCGCGCCGTTGACTTTCAAAAGCCGTCTGGGGCAGAACTATCCCAACCCGTTTAATCCCGTCACACTGATTCCGTACGCGGTCGGGGGCGCGGCGAGCGGCGGTCCGGCACAGGGCGTCACACTGCGGATCTACGATATCGCCGGCCGACTGGTATCCACACTGGTGGACGAACAGAAGGCGCCCGGTATCTACGAAGCGCAGTGGCACGGCACCTCGTCCGCCGGCACCGCAGTGGCATCCGGTGTGTACTTCTATCGCCTGACCATCGGCGGCAAATCCGTCGAGACCCGAAAACTCGTGTTGCTTAAATAATGTGTCAGCAGTTGTGACCAACCGAAAAGGGCCCGTTCGGGCCCTTTTTCGTATCTGCGGGAAAATGTCATCAGTTATCAACGCGACAGGTAAAAGTTCGAGTCCCACCTGGGGAGGCAGCTTGTTTCGGGTGGGAACGGAAACCGAGGGGTTAGACGCGATTCGCGCTATCCTGCTATCTATCATCCGGTTTGCCGCGAAGGTCAAGACTCCACGCCCCACCCCCTTTCCACAAAATATAGAGGCAGAGAATAATGGTGATGGCCGGGATGATCGGCTCCGTTGGCTGTAGAGGGAACAGCGTAGGATCTTCCACCACCAAGTGAACGTAGGTCGCGACTACCATCGTCACGATCGCAGACAGGCTGACGAGTCGCGACATGAACCCAATCATGAATAGCACTCC
>CAYUDF010000078.1:0-8715 GCA_964443465.1 uncultured bacterium | reverse complement strand
CGCCGCCGGCGGCCGGGTCGTTACTCGTCCACGGCGATCCCGTCCACCCGGAGATTACCCACCGGTGCGACCAGATGTTGTTGGTCGCCGCGCCACCGCATTCGGCCCCTGCTTCGGGGTGCACAAACGCGGCAAAGTCAACGTATCCGTCGTCGTCGCCCGAGTTGGGCACACCGTCCGGACCGTCATTGTCATATATGCCCATGTTGACCGACGTGTCCCAGTTGGCCAGCGTCTGTGTGAGAAACTGACCCACCTGCGCCGATCCGCACAGCCCCTGGCAGCCGGCGCCGCCTTCATAATAAGTGTCGGTATTGGGGAGCTGAAACCAGCCATACACAGAACCGGTCACATTGATATCGCCGTAGGATATCTCGCTATAGTACTGCGTCAGCGTCTGAGGCGAGAACGGTCCGGTGAACAGCTTGGTATTCATCACCGAAGTGTTGTACGGATCCGCGCCGGTATTGCTGTACTTTGACATGAACACCGGTACCTGGACCGTACCGGTCACCGCCGTGCTTTTTTTCAGCTCAGAGCTGATCAATTGGCGGTTATAGAAGCCGTGGTCCTCGATATAGGCTTCCCTGTTTTTCTTTATTCTTTCTACTTTCTGGATCCACGCGCGTTCGAACTGGAACGCCGTCCGGTCCGTTGCGATTCGATCGAAATATGCTTGCGGCATCTCCACGCCGGGTTTCGGCGGATAAATCTGGGCAATACTGCTCAGCGGGATCAAAATGAATGCTACTGAAAGAAGAAGTGCGAGTCCCCGTTTCATGGGTTCCTCCTTGTGCAATGGGATGGTCAGGGTGTGGGGATTAAGCAGAAAAGCAGAAACCGAAAAAGAACACCGGCACCGACCGCGCTCTCACCATGCCGCTTTTCTTAAATCACCTGAAATATAGCAGTAAATCAGTCCGAATTACCAGAGCAATCCGAAAAGCCGGAAACCCTTTTATTCTGAAGGGGATAGAGAGTCATGGAAGACATGTTCGGCGGAGCGCGTGAAAAAATGTAAAAACGAGGGCCACCCGGGAACGAAGGTGTGTCGAAGAGGAATTATCGCCCCAGGTGGCCACTGAAACATATGGTCTTATTTCAGCAAAAGCATCTTCCGTGTTTGCGTAAAGTTTCGTTCAATAAGCCTGTAAAAATAGACACCGGATCCGACCGATTCTCCCCTGTCGTTTAAGCCATTCCATTCGGCCGAATACTTTCCACCCGGCACAACCCGGTCGACCAGCGTGCGTACACGCGCACCCGTTACGTCGTAGACAACCAGAACGACTCGCTGGGCGCTTCCCTCCGGTACGAAGTAGTCGATCGTTGTATTCGGATTAAACGGATTCGGGAAGTTCTGAGACAGAGATCCCGTAGACACGGGGACATAAATCGATCCCGAAACATGAATCGATTCGTTTTCGTCGGCTGGTGTCAGCGCGTATACGTAACGAGACCCCATCTCCGCGCTGTAATCCACGTAACGGACGGAACCGTCGATACCCACGGTGAGGTTTGATGCCAGCGCGCCGAACGGTCCGGGCAGGCCGTCGACTCCCCGTACGTCGGCGCGTCTGACGTCAAACAGGCCGTTGCCGCCGGAAACCGGCGGTGTCCATTCGAGACTCACAGTGCCACCTTCGACGGCGAACGAAAACGCCAGACCAGGAATTCCGGTTGGCTGTTTGGCCCCGTAGTTACCGTCGTTGTGCCTGTTTCCGCCGTAACTGGTCCACGGAGCCAGAGTCTTATCGTAGGCCGTGTTCAGGTTCCACGCGTACATGTTGCCGTCCCACCCGCCTGCAAAAATTTCGATATCTCCGTCGCCATCCACGTCCGTTATCGTCGGTACGCCGCGCATCGCGTCGCCCGTCGCCAGCGGAAACCCGTCCACCATGTTACCGGACGCGTCCCACGCCTTGATCAACTGGGTTTCGTCCCCCAGCAGTACGTCGAGTACACCGTTGCCATCGAGATCGGCGATCACCGGAGATGATTCGGTATACGTGGCGCTGTTATAAACAATCGCCGGATAGTTGGTTCCGTCACTTCTTACGATATACAATTTTCCGTCTGCGCCCGGGATTACCGTCTCGAGGTCGCCGTTATTGTCCAGATCTCCCAGGGCCGGCGACGGGCCAAATGTCAGACTGTTGGCCTGCCATTTCGTAAACAACACCGTGCCGTCATGATGGAAAGCCCTGAGGTGGCCGAGATAGGTATTCACAGCAATCTCCAGATCGCCGCCACCGTCGCCATCAATGTCACCCACAACGGGACTACCCGAAGCGTCTGAATTGATGTATACGGGCCATCCGGGCACCATGGTGCCGTCTTCGTTGAGGACGTACAACGAATCGCCGTGAGTGGCCACCACGATCTCGTTGACACCGTCGTTATCGATATCTGCTATCACCGGTGCACCGTACTGGTATACACAGCCGGGAAACCGGTAGAACACACCGGGTGTCATCGGGTTAGAATCTCCGTCGCGGTACTCGTTGCCGTCGGGTCCCCAGACATAGAGCACTCCGCCCTCGTCAAGAGCGATCACTTCCAGAATGTTGTCGGCATTGATGTCACCGACGACCATTGCGGCACGAATAAAATTTTCCACGTATTGCGGCCAACCCGGCACGTCTCCACCGGTGTGGTCAAACACAAACACCATCATCGAGTCCCGCGACGCGGCAACGATTTCCAGGCCGGGATTGTAATCAATTCTTCCGAGCGCAATCGGAGAGATGAATTCGTCCCCGCGAGTTGTTAATACGCCCCACGTTTGCGGGTCGTCGTCGCCGTCGGTGATTTCCACGCCATTGTGGTGCCACGCGTATACCTTCTTGTCTCCCTGTACTATTTCAAGGTCGCCGTCGCCATCGATATCACCAATAACCGGTGAACTGACGGTCGGATCGATCATCTTGATCGGAAATCCCTGGATCTGGGGTGGGTTGGTGCTGCCGGTCCCTTCAGCGGACGGTGCACTCTCGTTGCCCGACGCGTCAATCGCCGTTGCGACGTAGAAATAGGGTGTGCTTGCGGCCAGTCCGGTATCCAGGTAGACGGTGTGGTCCACCGGATCCGTATTGACGATCGTATAAGGGCCGCCCTGCACGCTCGACCGATAAGCGTTATACCGGGCAACGTCCGGGCTGGTGCTGGCATCCCACCGAACAGACAGGCGGTCTACGCCGAGGCTGGGATCAAACGACAGGTTCGACGGCGGATCCGGCCTCCTCAATTCGATAGTATCCAGCCGGGTTCTGCCGTAGGCATCGCTGATATCCACTTCCAGCAGGTTATCGGTGGTAACCCACGCCTCCGACATACGGAATTCACCGGTGTTTTCAGCCGCAACCTGCGGTGCGATATCCGGGTAGGTATCGGTGCTGTCGACAAACGTAAACGCGCCCTCGATATCGGTCAGCTCCGCCGTAAGACCGTAGGCGACTCCCGTCCCGAAGTTTTTCAGCTCGTAATACAGATCAAAGATTTCACCGGCCTGGATCGCGCCATCGCCGTTTCCCAAAATGCTGTCGTCTATCCGGATAATCACAACATCCAGCAGCGGTGCATGAACCACCCGCCTGAACGTATCGTCCCACGCCGGAGATCCATCTTCACTGATTTCCAGATCGAATCCGACGGAGGACTCGTCGGTCAAACTGCTGGCAAATACCACCCGTACCGCGTCACCGGCCACCGTCGTCCCGCCACTGCCCGCGACAACTCCTACCGTCGCCGTGCTGTCCGTAATCGTTACGTCAAGGTCGCTCGAGCGAAGCACCAACGTAACGTTTCCTGAGGCCGTACCGCCTGAATTGACCACTTCCAGCATCAGGTCCACAGTTTCCCCCGCATCAATCACGCCGTCTCCGTTGCCCCACGTCCCGCCGGTGCTATCGTCGTCGACCGTCATATCGTTGTAACTCACGTAAGCACTGCTGGATCCGGTCACCGTAATGGTCCCGTCGTAACGCGCGTGGTTCCGGCCCGTAGCCACAACCTTGATATCGCCAGCGCTCTCGGCACGAAAGTCAAACGATACCTGCCCCGACCCATCGGTGGATCCGTACTGGTAGTCGTCCGTGCCCTTGGACAGGCATACCATCGCCGAATCGACGGGGCTGCCACCGACGTTTACCGTTACCACAATCGTAGAGGTACCCATGCCGACAGTTGGCGTATGCGAAACAGCCAGCGTATCCACCTGGTTGGTCCACAACGGCATTTCCGGGTCGGCCAGAATCGTATAAATGTAATGCGTCCAGAGATCTACGTTGTCGATGATCCCCGCCAGCGGAGTCCTGGGCAACCGGGACCTTCTGAAGACATCGCCGATGTGTACTTCCCCCTGCGAAAAAAGCAGGTTGTAGTATTCGTACATATAATAAGACGACGCATTGGGAAAGGCGCTTTCGTTGGCGCCAACCGTAGATACGCCGCCACCGTTCGGCGCGAGCAGAAAATGTTCGGCCAGGCAGAAGTAGGTGTACGCCAGGGCTGTACAGTTGAGCAGATAATAATTGGACAAAGCCGTACCGTTGGTCAGCGAATCGGCGTCGGTATTCATCACACTGGCGTCGTTGGTTGACATGTTGAACCGGAATCCGTGCCCCACGTGTATCACGTGATCGTAACCAGCGTTCATGGAATCTATCGCCGCGGCACGCGATTCGGGAACCGCACCCGGGAAAAGATTGTAGGTTTCATACAAACGGGCCACGTCCAGGCCGGGATCCTGCATGTAGGTTTGATAAAGGTACTCAGCGAAATCCGCGCCGTTCAGGCTGATGGTGTTCCCCGTCCAGAACAGAACTTCGGCGAGAAACATAATCTTGTTATTAAACGAAAAGTTGACGGGCGACTCATAATCAATGATTTTCGCCGTCATCAGGTCGACGTGATCCGTTGTTTGCGTGGGCAAACGGCCGATATTTAACTCCGCGAACAGGTCGGGATAATCGCTGCCCGAAGGCGGCTGTTCACCAAAAATATCATCGCCATCGGCGTTCCAGTCGCCGTCGAGACAAACGTAGTACATATCCGCGGGCAACATCCGTCCTCCGTCGTAGTACCCGCTCCACGCCAGTCGCGCCGGTACCTGGTCGGTGTCGCCACCGAGCAGTACATACTGGATCCCCCACTTGGAGTAGGCGTCTTTGACGAAATTCCTGATAGTCTCCTGCAGGTCCGAACCGTTGCGATAGTTGGCCTCTATCCACTCGGTTGTACGAATAACGGTCGGAACACCCTTTGTTGTTTTAAAGTCCGCAAGCGCCTGGTACGCCGCGGCGAGCGAATCGTTGGTAATGATAACGTAGTCAACAGGGCTTCCTTCCAGCGAAGGAAATGACGTGGCCTGGAATCCGCCAGGTTCTTTCTGTACATGAATTTCCTGAAAACTGTATTCACCGATCGCTTCCTTGTTTAAAACAAGCGAAGCCAGTTCCTGCTCCGTTTTCTGCCGAAATCCTTCTCTATATCGTTCCCTGATGGCGATGCTCAGGCCGGAATCCGCGGCGCGCGTAAACATAGTCACGTCGATATTTTCGTAAACCACCAGGTCGCCGTCCTGCACCGCTACCGGAAACACGGCGAAGCTGGCCACGGCGTAACCGCGCATGTAACCCGTGCCCAGGTACACGGCGCGCTGGTCGGGGTAACGGCGGGAATCGGCACTCCACCCGGTAAACGGCTGGTCTTTCGCGCTGATCCCGTCTTCCGAAGTTGCCCGGGGCGCAATCGTGGGACTGAACGCTTTCGTTACCAGTGAGTACGATCCACTTGTTACCTCGAAATAATCGAATTCTTCACCCTGGGGAATCAACACGTTGATCGTCCGGTATGGAACAACGGGCAAACCCTCGTCCCACATGTCCAGAAATCTGTCCGCGCTGTTTACGGTAATTCGTGGATTAACCGGAGAGCCCGAAATCACAGCGGATGCGGGCAGGGTGAGTCTGTATTTGTATTCTCCGGCACTCGAGGCGGCCGGAAAAAGGACACACAACACCAGAAGCGCAACCGCGGCGAATTTAATCGGGGATTCAATTCCGGAAAGTACCTTGTTCATTTTTTTCACGATCCGTTGTTAAAAACGTCAAGTTGCCCCCTATTTCAGGAGCAACATCTTCCTCGTTTGAACGAAGTTTGTCTCGATCAGGCGGTAGAAATACACACCGGACCCCACGCGCTGGCCCTGGTTGTTGCTACCGTCCCAGTCAACTGTATATCTGCCACCGGGAACCACCCGGTCGATCAGCGTCCGGACCCGGGCGCCGCTGACATCGTAAATGACGAGTTGCACTCGCTGAGCCGCGCCTTCCGGCACCATGTACTCAATACGCGTCGACGGGTTGAACGGATTGGGATAGTTTTGTGACAATGCTCCTACGGTTACCGGCACATAGATCGATTCAGATGTATGAATCGGCTCGCCGTCGGTCGCGGCGGTCAACCGGTAGACATACCGGCTTCCCATCTCGGCCCCTGTATCAGTAAAATTGAGGGCTCCCACCTCATTGACGGACCGGTCTCTGGCCAGCACGCTGAAGTCGGCGGGCACTGGTGATTGTTCCCCGGTTAATTCCGCACGGCTGATATCGAATAGATAGCCGGCAGCAGCCGGGGGAATCCACTTCAACACCACGTTTTCACCGTGTGTCTCGGCGGTAAAGGCAACTTCGAGGACACCCGTCGGAAGCACCGCCCCGCAGGTTCCGTCGTTGTGCCGGTTGCCGTGAAAGTTTGTCCACGGGTTGGCGGCCGGTGTGTAAGCGCCCGTTAGATCCCACACGTACACAATCTGATCCCATCCGGCGACAACCAGTTCCGGATCGCCGTCGCCGTCGAGATCTCCCAACGCTGGCGTGGAACGGATCGCGTCCGCGACAGGCAGCGGATAACCGTCAATCAGGTTCCCACCGGCATCCCACGCACGAATCAATTTTGTTTCATCACCGAGCACTACGTCGGGGTTTCCATCTCCGTTGACGTCCACGATGATTGGTGAAGACTCCGTGTATGTATAATCGCTGTAAGTTACGGGCCAACCGCTGACGATTTGGCCGTTATAGCGGATCGCGTACATTTTTCCGTCTGTGCTTGGCAGCACGGCTTCCAGCTTGCCGTCGCCCGTCAGATCGCCGATCGCCGGAGACGGTTTAAAAAACTTGTCGTTTTTGTACCATTTCCCCCACATCAGGGAGCCATCCATACGGTACGCCCGAAAGCGCCCCCCGGCCAGCTGTACGACAACTTCGAGGTCACCGTCATCGTCGAGATCACCGACCGCCGGACTGCCGCCGATACCGTCGCCCAGCGCCAGTGGAAAACCGGAAACGACGGAACCATCTTCGTTGAAAACGTACAGGTCGCCCCCCTGCGTCGCGGCAAGGATCTCGTCCACGCCGTCGTCATCAACATCTGCGATAGCGGGCGCCGCGTACAAGAACGTGCAATCGGGAAGCCGATAAAACACACCCGGGGTCAACGGGTTGGAGTCACCGTCGCGATATTCTGTCCCGTTGGCGTTCCATACGTACAACACGCCGAGTTCATCAACGGCAATGATCTCGTACGCACCCTCGCCACTGATATCTCCCGCCACCATTGCCGCACGGATAGTGTTCTCAACCGGTTGCGGCCATCCCGGAAGGACGTCGCCGAGATAGTTAAAAACATATATTTCTTTCGTGTTTCGCGATGCCGCAACAATATCCAGCCCTGAATTTCCGTCGATCCGCGCCAGCGCAATCGGCGAAACGAAGTCATCGCCCACCGAAGACAAAACGCCCCAGCTCTGCGCGTCTCCGTCCCCGTCGATCAATTCCACACCGTCGTGATGCCACGCGTAAACTTTGGAGTCCCCCGTCACAACTTCCAGGTCACCGTCTCCGTCGATATCACCCAGAACGGGCGAACTGGTCGTGGCGGCGTCCATCTGAATGGGCCACCCTTCCATCTGGTTGGGGTTGGTGCTGGCTGAAAATTCCGCGGACTGCACACTCTCGTTGCCCGAGGCATCGATTGTGGTCAGGACGAAATAATAGCGCATACTGGGCGCCAGGCCGGTTGCGAGGAACACGGTGTGATCCACCGGATCGGTGTTCACGAGTGTATATGGCCCGCCCTGCGTCGACGAAGAAAACACGTTATACCGGAAAGCATCTGCACTCAAACTCCCGAACCATTCAACAGACAACCTGTCGGCACCAAGGCCGGGATCGAACGTCATCAACAGAGGAGGATCCGGAGGACGGAGTTCAAACGTATCTACGAAGGCACGACCATACGTGTCGAGAATTGTGATCTCAAGGTTATGCTCGGTGGAGACATCGGGTTCGGACAGGGAAAATCCAATCGAGTTTTCGCTTTCCTGCATTGCCCCGAGGTCCACGTAGGTGTCGATGCTGTCAACAAACAAAAACGCGCCGTCGAGGTCCGTGATGGACGCCACCAGTCCGTATGCTGTACCCGTGCCGAAGTTTTTTAACCCGTAGTAAAGGTCAACTGACTCGCCCGCATCTACAACACCGTCGCCGTTGCCCGACGCGGTGTCGTCGATACGCAGCTTCACCTGCGCGAGTTCCGGGGCATGAACAACTTTTGAGAATTCATCCACCCATGTATCCACGCCGTTTTCCTTGATGATCAGATCAAACGCCGCCGCTTCTTCGTCCGCCATCGAACTGGAAAAGGTTATTC
>CAYUDF010000077.1:0-8777 GCA_964443465.1 uncultured bacterium | reverse complement strand
GACCGTCCTTGGTCAAGGGGACATGGAATGTGACGATGTCGGCTTCGTCGAGCAAGGGCGAAGAAGGCAGGCTGAGCCCGTTTTGAGCCAGTCCCGTCGAGACGGAAAATTTCTTTCGAACGGCGTACATGGGGAGCGTGTGCATCGGCAGAAAAACCGGCCGGATTCAGACCTAAAAGTGGCGTAGCAACATTCAGGCCTGAATATTGCGTACTGCGCGGGTTTCGGGCCGGTTAATCAATGGCCCTTGACGCCGCTAACATCTTGGCTTAGCATACACTTATATGATTTGTAACCAGACTGATCTCTCTACCGGGACACACCAGCAGATGCGGAAAAAACACACATTTTTAAAATCAGTGGTTTTCATAGTCGTTGGATTATCTGTCGCCGCGAATATCGTGGTCCTGGCAGCCATGTTTTCGAACGCGGACCTGTGCGGGGAGCTGAGAAACATCCGCAACAAATGGCTGCCCCGCGCCAATAATGCACTGCCCGGCGGCTGGAACCGGGTATCCACTACCGATCCATCGGACGACAAAGAGCTGGCAAAACAGATGAAAAAGCTGGAGTCACTGGCCTATCTATCCGGCTCGCGGTCGGCGCCCGGTGGCGAATCGGTGGTCCACTATGACGAGGGGTACGCTTACGACGGCTACAGCTTTTACAACTCCGCGCACGCCCCGGAAGCGATGCTGCTCGACATGAACGGGACCATCGTCCACAAGTGGTCCATCACCGTGAAGGACGTATGGCCCGACTTTGAACCGGAGGATGGTGCCTGGGGACATACCTGCTGGCGGCGGGTTCATCTGTACCCGAACGGAGACCTTCTGGGGATCTTTGTGGGTGTGGGACTGGTAAAACTGGACAAGGATTCCAATCTGTTGTGGGCCTACAGCGGCGTCGCGCACCACGACGTGGACGTGGCGCCGGACGGAACGATTTACCTGCTCACGCGGAAGGCCGGCGTCGATCCGCAGTTCCACGCCAAGAAACCGATGCTGATCGACTACGTCACCGAGCTGGACCCCGACGGCAACCTGATCCGCAACATCTCTCTGCTGGCCGCATTTGAAAACTCGGCTTATTCATCTGTTATCGGCCGGATCAAAAAACTGGTGCGCCTGATGGACGGGTATGGCGATATTTTTCACACCAACGCCATCACGGTTCTCGACGGCACTCTTTCAGACAAGCTCCCCGCGTTTCGCAAAGGAAACCTGCTTCTGTCACCGTTGTTCCCCGAAATGATCTGCGTGCTGGACGTCGAGACAGAAGCCATCGTTTGGGGATACGCGGCGGGCGGCACGTGGTTTTTCCAGCACGAGCCCCTCGTTCTGGATTCCGGCAACATTCTTCTGTTCGACAACAGGGGAGACGGGGGTGATTCGCGCGTCGTCGAATTCAACCCGCTGACAAACGAATCCGAGTGGGTATTCACCGGCAGCGAAGAGCGGCGCTTTTATACGGAGACCTGCGGCACCAGCCAACGCTTGCCCAACGGCAACACGTTGATCACCGAATCCGAAGCCGGCCGCGCATTTGAAGTTACGCCGGACAAGCTGATCGTGTGGGAATTCGTCAGTCCGCACCGGACGGGCGACAAGGACGACCTGGTGGCCACACTGTTTGATATGCACCGGGTAGAGACCGAGTTCGTTACCGGGTGGCTGGAGTCCGAATAGCCCCCGGCGAAATAACATTTTTCTTTGTTTGCATTTGTTTACAGGGGGGTTCTGACAATGCTGACTCGCCGGTATTCCATCCGCTTTCTCATTGGTCTGGTTGTTCCGTTTCTGCTTTTGGTGGTCCTGTTACCGGGGGGTTGCAGCGAAGACAGCCCCGTGGCGGAAGGTGACGGTGGCGGCGGAGGCAATATCACCCCGCCCCCTCCCCCGGAGACGATTCCGGATAGCGCCCTGGTGACCATCAGGCTGGTCGCGTGGGACGACCTGACAGGTCAAGGCACACCAAACGAATCCCCCGGTGAGATAGATGAAGTCCGTTTCGAAATTTTCGCTCCGGACATTACCAAGCAAACACGTGTCGTCGCCGTGGCGTCGGAAATCGTCGAAGAAGATTTTGTCGTGGAAACCGGCGGGGCACGGCGAATCGCCGTGTCAGCTTTTAATGCCGCTGACTCTTTGTTATACGCGGGCATTAAGTTTACCGTTTTTGCCGACAGCACGTTGACAACGGCCGTCGGAATGGTGAAAACCACCGACGACACACCGCCGGTGTTCGCCGGCGCCGACGGTGGTATCGCGATTTCCGACAACCACGTGCTGGTCAGCTGGCCGATGGCCACCGACGGTTCCGATCCCGACTACAAGGCCACGTACCTGATCTACATGTCGACGGTGTCCGGAAGTTTCGACTACTCAACTCCGTCGTTTACCGCGGCGCCCGGCGAAACATCTTTTCTGGTCGGCGATCTTGATCCCGGGACCCCGTACTATTTTGTGGTCCGCGCCATGGACCGCGCCGGCAATATCACTTCGAATACGGCCCAGCAGATGATTACCACATCCGGCGCGACGGGCGCTTTGTACGTCGACGTCAATACCGGCATCAACAACGCCGGTTGTGGAACGAGCGGTTCCCCGTGCAGAACAATTACGTACGCGCTGTCGAAGTCGGTGATCGACCAGACGATCCACGTCGCCAAAGGTGTCTACGATGCAGCGATCGGCGAGATCTTTCCGCTCCAGCTGAAAAACGGAACCCGGTTGATCGGCGAGGGGTACTGGTGGCAGGGGATCAAGGTCATCAAGGAAACCTATATCGACGGCCCCACACCGGTAATTGTCGGGGCCGATCAAGCGAGCGTCATCTCCTGTTACATCCGGCCGACGGCGTGGGGCAGCAGGACGCAGGCGGTCTACGACAACGGGTCCCCCATCACCGTCTATCACTGTACAATTGACGGTGTACTAAACCCGTCATTGCGCGCCATTGGTTTCGGCGCCGCATCGTCTCTGATCGACAGCGACATTAAAAATTTTGACGGACCTGGTGGCGGCGCAGGGGGCGCGTGGGGTACGGGAGGCGCCGTAATCAGCGGCTGCAAGATAGTCAACAACACGTCGGGGATTTATTCCCAAGCTTCAAACTTTGAAGTGAGCAACTGTGTCATAAAGGACATTACATCCGGCGGCATCGGCGCGGGGGTGCGTGACGAACTCACAGACAACGTCCTCATTTTCCGCAACCACATCGAAAACACCGGCGGCAACGGGATCCAGTTTACTCACGTCACCGACTCGGAAATATTCTTCAACACGATATCCGACGCGGGCGGCTATGGCATCTCGATCTGGAACTACGAGCGACCGGCGCACCACGTAAAAGTACACGCAAACGGGATCATCCGTGGCGCCAGTTCGGCCGTAGAGGTGATATATGGTCAGGCGACAATTGTTAACAACACGTTCGCCTGCAATGTGGCCGGTGTTTTTGTGCGAAGTGACCAGGTCATTGACCTGAGATGGAACGAGTGGGATCACGCTTCGCCAACGATCAATAACGGACATGGCGCATATGACCCCGGATGCGACGGGTTTTTCGATATCTGCTATGAAGCGTTATACGCGCTCACACCTGAGCCCCTTTATCTGCCCCACCGCGGAAAAGGGTCGTGTATTGTGGGCGTTATTGCCGTTCCGTCACCACCCAGGTCACCGGCAGGCCAGTAGTTACTGCCAACGGCGATATATACTTCCTGGTCGTTCCGGGAAAGGCCCGTGCACCGATTCGCTTGTAGCTCGCGGATTTCGGACCGTACGCTCAATTCTCAGCAAACCCGCCTGAATCAGAGTTTTTCGACGTTTTACCTGAAAAAATCGGGTGTGGGCCTTGACATTAACAGATATTAGGGTCTAATATATGTTTATACTGAGCGCTCAGTATAGTTATGGGTAAAATGACATCAAAAAAACAACTCATACTCGAAGCCGCCACGATTCTCTTTGCCGAAAAAGGTTTCAGGGATACGTCAATCGCCGAGTTGGCGCGAGTCACGAACTCGGCTGAAGGAACAATTTATTATCACTTTAAGAACAAAACAGAGCTGCTTGTCTCTATTCTCGAACATGTGAAGAACGGGATTGAGGAAGAATTCGAGGCATTCACCCGCGACCACCAGTTTGCCGACGGCGAAGAAATGCTCGAAGGCGTCGTTGCTTTTTTTCTATACCTGGCCAGCCACAGGGAACAGTGGATTTTGCTGCTGCACAGACATTTTCCGTATGAGCTCGCCAGAGAAAACACGCAGTGTCGTCATCATCTGGAAGCCATTTATAACTCGTTAATGGACTTGTTCGAAGAGGGAATCCGTAGGGGCCAGGCGGAAGGTTCAATGTATTCGATTGCCCCCCGAAAAACGGCTCTTATTTTGTTTTCTCTGGTGAATGGATTGACGTGGCTCAAGTTTCACGACATGTACGATATCGCCACGTTGCACCAGGAACTACTCGCGGCGTGTCGCAATATTGTATCGGTCCAGAATAGTTAACTGATGGGAGATAACTCAATGCTGGGCAGGGTTTTTCCTTTCCTGAAATGGTTTCGCGGTTATAACCTGGAAAGCCTCCGGGTTGATTTTATATCGGGACTTACGGTCGCGCTGGTGTTGATCCCCCAATCGATGGCGTACGCACAACTGGCCGGACTACCCGCCTACCACGGTTTATATGCGTCCTTTCTCCCGCCAATAGTGGCCGCGTTATTCGGCTCAAGCCGGCAGTTGGCGACTGGCCCGGTTGCAATTGTTTCACTTATGACAGCGGCTTCTCTGGAACCGCTTGCGATGGCCGGCAGCGAGGGTTATATCACTTACACAATCCTGCTGGCGCTCATTGTCGGAGTATTTCAACTTCTCTTGGGAATTCTCCGGCTGGGATTGGTCGTAAATCTGTTATCCCACCCTGTTGTCAACGGGTTCACCAACGCCGCCGCCCTGATTATCGCCTCGTCGCAGCTGTCCAAACTGTTTGGCGTGCATGTCGACAAATCAGAACATCACTATGAAACAATAATACACGTGTGTAAAGCTGCTGCTCACTACACGCACTGGCCCACGTTCTTCATGGGCGCCCTGGCATTTGCCACGATGTATCTATTGCGCCGCTTTTCCCGCAAAGCACCCTATGTTCTTGTCGCTGTGGTACTGACAACCGTGATTTCGTGGAGCATTGGTTTTAAGCATGACCGCGATGCCGATTTATCAGCTGTTCGGGAACCGGAAGCAACGACGTTGATCCATGAATTCAACGAAGCCGTGAATCAAATCGCAGTCCTCTGTGAGGAACGCACCCGGCTGAACCAGCAATTGGAAAGGTTGCGCAACACAGATGACGTGTTCGCGCAAATAGACGCCGAACACAACAGGAATGTTGTGGCGGAGAAAATTGGAATGCTCAAGGAAGAGACCCATGTCTATCGGAGTCGACTACGGAATTTTCTGTTCACCAGAGTCACCGGTCCGGACAACGAATCTCATTTTGTTTTCAGGAATATTAATGACGCCGGCGGCGACGGACGGGTATGGCGCCTGAGAGTCGGTGAAACCGAGTTGGATACTAATAAACTCAATTTGATCGGAGGCGGTGAGGTTGTCGGCGTCATTCCGAGAGGCTTACCGTCCCTGACCATCCCGCCGCTGACCCTCGGTGTTTTCATCCAGTTGTTTCCTTATGCCATAATCATTTCACTGCTTGGATTTATGGAAGCCATTTCCATTGCCAAAGCCATGGCGGCCAGAACCGGACAACGGCTTGACCCCAACCAGGAACTTATCGGTCAGGGTTTGGGTAATATTCTGGGTGCCGTAGGCAAGAGTTATCCGACTTCCGGTTCCTTCTCCCGTTCAGCTGTGAATCTACAGGCGGGTGCCATCACCGGAATGTCAAGCGTTTTCACGGGTCTGGCAGTTGTCATTGTATTGGTATTTTTCACCCCGCTTCTCTACTACCTTCCGAACGCCGTTCTGGCCGCGGTGATTATGATGGCCGTTATCGGGCTTGTAAATATCAACGGGTTTCTGCACGCCTGGCGTGTCAAAAAATTCGACGGTGCCATCTCCATAATCACATTCATACTGACACTCGCTTTTGCGCCCCACCTGGATAAGGGAATCATGATCGGTGTGGCTCTTTCGCTGCTCGTCCTTTTCTATAAGGTAATGAGACCAACGGTTGCGTCCCTGTCACGCCACGAAGACAGCGCCTATCGCAGTTCTTTTGCCTATAAGCTAGCGGAATGCAGGTACATCGATCTGATTCGTTTTGACGGCCCACTTTTTTTCGCCAACGCCAGTTACCTGGAGGACAAAATCAATGATCGTCTGGTCAAGAAAAAGGACCTTAAACATATCGTCATAGCGGCAAACGGTATTAGTGATATGGACGCGTCGGGCGAGGAAGCCCTGTCACTGGTAATAGACCGGGTGCGCAGCGCCGGCGTGGATATGTCATTGAGTGGCGTCAACCACACGGTCATGGAAGTTTTAAGGAAAACGTATTTGTTGGAGAAAATAGGAATGGATCACGTTTATCCGACAATGGAAATTGCGATGTGCTCCGTTCACGAAGGGACGCATCAAGGTAGTGGAGAAAGCGCCTGTCCATTAACTACGGTTTGTCGAATCATTCAGGAAGAAACATAAGGAGTGAATCATGTCCCTGGTTTTCGTGTTTAGCGGGTTGTACTGCCGGAAGGAACCAGTTATCGAGGAGGTTCTCTCCCGGACCGGTTACCGAAGAATTTCCGACGATACCGTGCTGGAAAAAGCGTCCGCGCTTTCCGGTATGGACGTACATAAATTGAGATCTGCCTTTGAATCCAAAACTTCGGTTTTTAACAAATTCACTCACGAGAAGGAACGAGCAACTGCATGGATCCGCCTGGCCGTCGCGGAACTTCTCACTGAGGATGAATGGTTGCTCGATGGATTCAGCGGGCACTTGATTCCAAAAGACGTCACCCACGTGTTGCGGATTTGTCTGATAACCGATACGGAGGCGCGTATCGATTGGGCCGCGACCCGGCATGGAGTCAACAGCAAAGATGCACAACACAACATCCGCCACGCGGACGAAAATCGGGCCGTGTGGGTCGATACTCTTTTCAAAACACGGGACCCCTGGCAACCCTCACTTTACGACATTGTGATCCCGGCGGATAATTTTCAGGTGACCGATAGCGTTGAACTGATCGTGGACAATATGCGCAACGACGTCATACGTCCAACAGACAGCTCCCTGCGGGCAGCATCCGATTTCCATCTTGCCGCCCGTGTCGGAGTTGAGCTTTCCCGGGAAGGACACAACGTCGACGTGTCGGCTCGTGACGGCGCCGTTACCATCACAATTGATAAAAATGTTTTGATGCTGAATCGACTGGAACAAGAGTTAAAAACAATAGCGTCAAAAGTGGAAGGCGTAGAATCCGTCGAAACGCGAATTGGCAAGGGATTTCACAGGGCAGACATATATCGAAAATACGATTTTTCCGTTCCCAAACTCCTGCTGGTGGACGACGAACGAGAGTTCGTACAAACCCTGTCCGAGCGACTGCTCATGCGCGACATGGGATCAGCGGTCGCATATGACGGCGAATCAGCGCTGGGAATGATAAAGTCGGAAGACCCCGAAGTCATGATACTGGACCTCAAAATGCCCGGCATAAACGGTATCGATGTACTTCGAAAGGTCAAGGATTCCCGTCCGGATATTGCGGTCATTATTCTGACGGGGCACGGTTCTGAAGAAGACTACAAAACGTGTATGGATCTGGGCGCATTCGCGTACCTGCATAAGCCAATAGATATCGACGTTCTTACTGAAACGTTGAAAAAAGCCAATGAGTTTGTACAAAAAAAGAAGAAAGGAGGAGGGTGTTGACGTGCCTTCCGGAGAAACACCGATAAAAACCGTCCTGATGAAAATAAAACCGATTTTCTGGAATCATGTCGAATCGAGCGGACGTACACACAAGTACGACTTCAACTTCCGCAAAATATGGAAGATTGCGACCATACTCACGACCCTGGTTGCTCTCATCCCCCTCGCCGTTATGACGGTTGTCGATTACAAAGTCAGTAAAGACGCCATGGAATCTGAAACGCTTTTTCGGACGTCCCGACTCGTTTCAAACACGAGACGCAGTGTGACCTATTTCCTCGAGGAACGGATTTCAGCACTGAATTACGTCAAACGCGGCGGCACATACGACGCGCTGCGAGACCCTGTCCGACTCGAATCCGATCTTACGAACATGCAGGAAAGCTTCGGAGGATTTGTGGATCTGGGAGTTATAGACGACAAGGGTTCCCAGGTAACGTACGTTGGACCGTACCGGCTGGAGGGAAGAAATTATTTCGATTCGGAGTGGTTCAGGGCGGTTTCCGAAGGACGTATATACGTTAGCGACGTTTTTAAGGGGTTCCGCAACGTTCCCCACATGGTCATCGCGGTAAAACAAAACAAACCCGACGGAGGGTTTTATATACTGAGGGCCACACTCGACCTGTCACGACTTAATATCCTGCTGTCACAGTTGGAGATCGCCGGCGGCGGGGACGCATTTCTGATCAACCATACCGGCATTCTCCAGACACCAAGCCGGCATAACGGAAAAGTGCTCGACAAAATTAATGTTCCTTTTCCGGAATATTTCCCGGAAGTCCAATTCGAACAGCTTCATGTAACCGAGAGTGATTCCCTCCTGATGGTCTCCGCCTTTATTACGCCCGAAACTCCTTTTATCCTGATGGT